>JAADGZ010000148.1 GCA_013152045.1 Gammaproteobacteria bacterium | reverse complement strand
CAAACTGCGCAGGATCTCCTGCAAGCGCGGTTCCCGGTTACTCATTAACACCCCTCCAACCTTCTACAAAATATTTTAGGCAATAATATCACGGGTGCTCTTTACAATAGTTGCGCGCGAAATTCAGCAACTCATCCATCGCCCGTACACGGAACTTTTGTTTTTGATGGACAAAGGAAAATGGCCGCCAGGCGGGGGGATCCAACTTTACCGCTACTAAAGTACCCAACTTGAGTTCTTTGACGATGGTGGCACTGGAAAGCACCGAGATACCCATGCCTGCTTCTACCGCGCCTTTGATGGCTTCCAGGCTACCTAACTCCATTACCACATTCAAATCGCCAGCACTGCCGCCATCGGCGGACATGCTGTCGAGCATGACTTCTCGGGTACCCGATCCTTCCTCACGGCAGATGAAGGGGTAACTGATCAGTTCCTTGGGCGAGACCACGTTACGTGTTGCCAGCTCGTGTCCGGGTGGTACAATCAATACCAGTTCATCCGTGCGGCATTGCTCTACCACCAAATTTTTGTTATTAACCGGCGCTTCGACCACGCCTAGATCAATCGTGTTATTTTCTACCTGGCTTACGATGCCATCCGAATTGGACACCTTAAGACGAATACTGACATCCGGGTATACCTTTTTAAAGTCTCCCAGCAATACCGGCAACATGTATTCGGCAATGGTACTGCTGGCACCGAGAATCAGTACTCCACCCACATCACCGGTCAACTCACGTACGGCATTGTCCATTTCGGCATAGAGTTCAAAAATATGCACGGCTGATTCATAAACCTTACGCCCGGCCTCGGTCAGACTGATACGGTTATGGGTGCGATCAAATAGACGTGTATTGTACTGCTCTTCCAGTTGCCGCACCTGAAAGGTCACCGCAGGCTGAGTCATGTGCAGCTCTTCAGCTGCCTTGGTAAAACTCAATAATCGTGCAACGGTCTGAAAAACCTGTAATCTTCTATCGGCCATTACGCCTCCACATTGAGCCTGGTCGCCTATCTCTTTAGAGATAACCTTTATCTATGGCTGTATCGGTAAAATTTAAGAGAGGAATAGTAACAAGGTTTACTGAAAACTTAAACCATGCCAATGAATAACCTGAAACTATCAGGGCTTTAGTGTTAAGCAGCATCATTATTCAGCACAGGCCTGCATTTTCAGTCCTGATCCGATATTCAACAGCTTGATGTGCGCTGCAGAGGTTTTATTTTTAGCTTTTCAGTTCATCCAGCCAGATTCTCTGGCAACGGCGGCGTTGGCGTTGCTGTATAGTCTCGCGGATTTTCACCCGGGCTTCTACCAACGGCACCGTTTTCGCAGGGTGTATTTTTTCACAATACAGCACATGCAGCCCCAGCTCTGTTTCAATGATATCACTGACGCCGCCCTGGGGTAATTTAAACAACGCCTCATCCAGCTCCGGATAAAGCTTGCCCTGTGGCAGACGCCCCAGTTTGCCACCTTCCAGTGCGGAGGGACATTCAGAATGTTTACCCGCCAGTTCCGCAAATCGTTTGGGATTAGCCTGTAGACGTTTTTGAATCTGCGCTATTTTCTGCTCGGCCTTTGCTCGCGTATTATCCGGAAATTCCGGATTGACAGTTACCAGTATGTGACTGGCAAGCCGCGTTTCAGGTCGAGCAAAACTTTCTCGATGAGCCTCATAGAACAACAGGATATCCAGATCACTGACCTCGGCACTTTGTGCCGCGACACGCGCCAGCACGGCGTCAAACAGAAGCTCCCGGTATAAGGCTGTGCGCAACAGCGTTTCGCTCAGATCATTTTTTTTTAGATCAGACAAAAATTCATGTCGGCTTTCATAGCGACCGGTAATTCCTTGCAGGGCCTCATCGATGCGTTGTTCAGAGATAACGATATCCTGCGCATCGGGCGATGAGAGAGCAAGAGTTTCCAGATCGAAAGTCGCATCCGCCTGGTGGTGAACCGCCGTGAGCTGTTCAGCCGTCAGTTCAGCTGGCGTCTTACTGAATTTTGCCAGGGCACTGCGCAACAAATGGTAGGCGTATTCCGGAGATTTTTCAGTTGTCAGATCAGTTACCGGCATTAGCATTTACACCTGCCCCTGTATTCTATCCACTGTTTCCGGTTCATTTAAGCACGCAGCTTCAATCGCTGATTCTGGTACCTGCAAGGTTCGCCCACTAAATCGAACATGATAAAAAACACCATCCGGACTATCGCGCAGGACTTTTTCAATCTCGCCTTCTGCGCCCTGCTCAACCACAACCTGCCCCTGTTTGCCCAGTGGCAATGCCGCCACTACCCGGTCGTGAAATTCGAAGCGGCTCGGAACCCAGGGATCGTTTTCCGACTGTAACTCTGCCGCCCGGCAACCGATAATCCGATCGACATCCATAAAATGAACAGAATAAATCACTTGATCCTGTAAAAACGTACCGATATTTTGCACATAACCAACACTGCCACGCTTGACCAGCAAGGAGCCTCGATCCAGACCGGGATAGGTGCCGTCATTACGTACATTGCGCAAAACTCTCACCGCATCCCCATAATCATATTCTGGCCGCATATCTTACTCCGCTTCAATAACGTTTAGCTTTCAATCAACAAACTGCTCAAGGGCACAAAGGCCTGTGTTTTTTGAGCCTTAAACACATTAAAAACTTTTTCAGTCAGGGCGTTGGATTTTACAAAATCATTATAAGCACTCAGCAGTAATTCCCGATAAAGTTCACGCCGCTGAGTTTCCTCAGCAGGCAAGCTGCCTGCAGATAGATAGTCATGGAAGCGCTGTAAAATATGGAGTCGGTTCACCTGCAGCACAGACATTTCATACTCGATAGAAAAATATTCGAGAAAATCCTCGGCACTCTCCAGCTCTTCCATATCCAATTCCAGCTCGGTATCAAACATATTTTACTCCGTTATAATCTTGCCAGGCCGCTAGACCTGAAACTGTTAACAAAACTGGCTTTCATCTTCCAGCTCATCATAGAACCTACGCAATTCACTGTCCTGCGGGCTGCGTTTGAAACGCATGGCAAACCGGCGTAAGCGATCCAGAATACGGTTCGCCTGTTGCCGATCCAGTTTCAGCCCCAGATTGGCATAGGCGTGTATCAGAGAACGGGTGCCAGAATGTTTACCCAACACCAAACTGTGCTGGCGACCCAGCTCAGACGGATCCACACCCTGATAATTTCGTGGATCCTTGAGTAGGCCGTCAATATGAATTCCAGCCTCGTGGGTGAAGGCGCCATCACCAGCCAGGCTTTTTTGCCAGGCAACGGGACGTCCGGAAGCATCAGCGACTTTTTTTGAGAGCGCGGAAAATTTCTGTAAATCAATACCAGTGTTAACGTGGTACAGATGTTTCAGGCCCATCACCACTTCTTCCAACGGCGCATTGCCTGCTCGCTCGCCTAAACCATGTACCGTAGTATTAACATGGCTCGCACCGGCGCGAACAGCGGCCAGGGTATTCGCCGTGGCCATGCCAAAATCATCATGCGCATGCATCTCAAGTTCCAGATCCACAAGGCTACGTAAAGACTGAATGCGTTCATAAACGCCAAACGGTTCCATGATGCCAACCGTATCGGCAAAGCGAAACCGTTGGGCTCCCACCCGTTGAGCTATTTCGACCACCCGGGAAAGAAAATCTGGATCCGCTCGCGAAGCGTCTTCCCCACCGACGCAAACCTCCAGCCCCATCTCCCGCGCCAGTGGAACCTGGCGCTCTATTTCAGCCAGCACCCATTGCCGATCCCGATTCAGTTTATGCCTGATCTGCTGATCCGAAACCGGTATCGAAAGATCAACCATGTCGACATTCAAATGGCGACATTGCTGAAGATCGTAATCGGTCATACGACACCAGGCGATAAGCCGGGCATTGAGTCCCAGACCGGCGATCGCCTGAATGGTTTCCTGTTCATCCCGCCCCATAGCAGGGATTCCAACTTCAAGCTCGGGCACACCCAGCGCATCCAGATGCGCGGCAATCGCCAGCTTTTCGTCCATCGTAAAGGCAACACCGGCTGACTGTTCGCCATCCCGAAGGGTCGTATCATCGATAATAATTTTGTCTGTTAAAGCAACCATAAGGCTCATATCTCGGATTGTTAAAATGATAGGAGCAAGTGCTGTGCCAGTATTACATTCACTTAAAATACAATCGGTTAGGCGGGCATTGCTCAGAATTGGAGCAAAGGGGAGCAACAAATAAGATGCGCTTGTAGCAAAGCCGACATTGCTGTTTGGAGGATGGCAGAAGCTTGTTGGGCTTCGCGTTGCTCAACCCAACCTACGCAGCTTTCAAAAAATCTGTTCTCTGGTTCCCCCGCGGGA
>JAADGZ010000190.1 GCA_013152045.1 Gammaproteobacteria bacterium | reverse complement strand
CAACTGATATTCGGGATGCACCATTTCCAGCATCTGTGAACCGCGCCTGACCTCGGCAAAACAGCGCAGTCGTACCCCTCGCGCCAGTTGTTGTTTTTGCTGATTTGAAAAATGAAAAAAGCGCAATAGGATGGAGCCGCTCGCGTCACTGATCTGAACCAGCAACATGCGTCGACGACCGAATTTTATTTCACTGAGATCCACCGAGCCTTCAACCAGCACTTCCTCGCCGGGACGCAGGCTGCCGAGCGCGCGAACGCGACTACGATCCTGATAGCGCAGAGGAAGATGAAATAAAAGATCGGAGAGGGTGAAGATATTCAGCTTTGCCAGCCGTTCGAGCATCCGTGGCCCCACGCCCTTGAGAGAGCGTAAACTGTTTATTTCCGTCATCGTATCAATTCCATTTAATACTCGGGCAACCGATCCTGTGGCTTCAGGGTAAAATCATCACCGCATCCATTTCAACCTGCGCCGCTTTGGGCAGGGCCGCGACGCCGACTGCCGCGCGGGCTGGATAAGGCTCATTGAAATAAGAGGCCATGACTTCATTCACCAGCGGAAAGTGATTGAGATCGATCAGGAAAACATTGAGTTTGACGATATCGTTTAGCTCGCCACCGGCAGCCTGACAAACCGCTTGTAGATTATCAAACACGCGATGGATCTGTGCGTTCATATCGCCTTCCACCAGTTCCATAGTTTCTGGCACCAGCGGAATCTGTCCGGAAAGATACACTGTGTTATCCACTTTCACCGCTTGCGAATAAGTGCCAATCGCCTGCGGTGCACGCTCCGTCTGAATGATTTTTCGCTTCATAGTTTTTACCTTTTAACCCTGTAAATTCGTACTACGTATTCAAGGCTGCGCAGCCTGCGCATGATACGCGCCAGATGCAGCCGGTTCTGCACTGCGACAGTAAAACTGAGGATGGAATGCATGCCATCGCGTTCTTCGATATTGACGTTTTCAATATTGGCTTCCATTTCCGCCAGACTGGCGGCAACCTTGGCCAACACCCCGCGATGACTTTCTACCAGAACCTGAATATCAATAGGGAAATCACCGCTGGTTTCCTGCTCCCATTCCACATCGATCCATTTTTCCGGTCGACTTCGATATTCAGCGACATTCTTGCAGTCTTCGGTATGAATCACAATCCCGCGCCCCGAGGTAACGAAACCTAGAATGGAATCACCAGGAATCGGACGACAACATTTGGCGAAGGTGACCACCGCTCCCTCGGTTCCCTTGATGGCCAGCGGTCGAGGCTTGGCCTGGTCGGCTGTATCACTTTCTGGATCATGATCCGCATGTAACAGAGCGCGGGCAATGACCATCGGCATATGCGTACACAGACCGATGGTGCTATACATGACTTCCATGGAATCAAAACTGTATTCGTCCAGCACCCGTTGAATCTGTTCATCAGAAAGACTATCCAGACCGCTGTTGTGCGCTGCCAAACTTTTGTTGAGCAGACGAATGCCCAGAGTCACCGCCTCATTGCGGCGCAGATTTTTGAGAAAGTGACGAATATTGGAACGCGCCTTGGCAGTATGCACAAAGTCCAGCCAGGCTGGATTCGGTTGCGCGCCTTTGGAGGTAATGATTTCAACCGTTTGGCCACTGGACAGCTCGGTACGCAAGGGCATGAGTCGGCGGTCAATTTTTACTGCCACACACTGATTGCCGACATCCGAGTGCACTGCATAGGCAAAGTCGACTGCCGTAGCGCCATGCGACAGTTCCATAATCTCACCCTTGGGGGTGAAGACATAAACTTCATGCGGAAACAGATCGATTTTGACATTTTCCAGAAACTCTTGAGAGTTCCCTGCATTCTGCTGCATTTCCAGCAGATCATGCAGCCACTGGCGGGCGCGGATCTGGGCATTGTTACTGACCGCTTCACTGGTCTTGTAAAGCCAGTGTGCCGCAATACCCGCTTCGGCGACCTTGTCCATTTCGCTGGTGCGGATCTGTACCTCGATGGCTACGCCATAGGGACTAAACAGTACGGTATGTAGGGATTGGTAGCCATTGGTCTTGGGAATGGCGATGTAGTCCTTAAAATGCCCCGGCATGGGCGTATAAAGGCTGTGCATCACGCCCAGCATGCGGTAACAGGCATCCACCGAATCGACAATAATGCGAAACGCATACACATCCATGATTTCTGAAAAGGGCAGACGCTTCTGCTTCATTTTCAGGTAGATGCTGTAGAGATGCTTTTCCCGCCCCTGCACTCGTCCAGGCAGACCTTCCTGGTCCAGGCGGGTATTGATAGCCTCTTCGATCTTGCTGACAATTTCCTTACGATTGCCACGCGCTTTTTTCAGGCGATCCGCAAGAATGCGGCTACGCTGGGGGTACATGGCCTTGAAGCCCAGATCTTCCAGTTCCACACGCAGGTGGTTCATGCCCAGACGGTTGGCAATGGGTGAATAAATTTCCAGGGTTTCACGCGCAATACGCCGACGCTTATCAGGACGCATAACACCAAGGGTGCGCATATTATGCAGCCTGTCCGCCAGTTTGATCAGGATCACGCGAATATCGCGCACCATCGCCAGCATCATCTTGCGGAAGTTTTCCGCCTGCGCCTCGGCCCGGCTCTCGAAATGAATATGCGTCAGCTTACTGACCCCATCCACCAGCTCGGCTACCTCCTCGCCGAAACGCGAGGTGATCTGATCCTTGACGGTTTCCGTGTCTTCGATAACGTCATGCAGAATAGCCGCCATCAAGCTCTGATGATCCAGGCGTAGTTCAGCCAGAATCCGGGCTACGGCAATGGGGTGGGTAATATAGGGTTCGCCACTCAGGCGGCGTTGGCCTTCGTGGGCTTCGGCACCAAACAGGTAGGCGCGATAAACATCTGAAACCTGGCCAGGTTCCAGATATTCTTCCAGAATTTTGCAGAGATGCCGGATACGAAAAGGCTCCGGCACCCCCTGAGGATCTTTATGCTTGGCTGAACGGGCGATTACTCGCCTCCTTCACTCGCAACATCGGCTTGAGGCGCGACTTCATCATTCCCAGTTTCAACTTTATCGCTAACGGCAATACCAGTCAGACCACCCAGCGCGGCCTTGATCGCAGCAGCGACATCTATTCCGCCACCATCACCTTCACTGGAAACCGTTACACTCTCTTCCGTGCTCACTTCTTCCAGTGCCACCTCTTCCGGCACTTCCGGCACTTCATCGAGAATCTCCGGACCTACCAGCCCCTCGGCAATCTCACGCAGGGCAATGACGGTAGGTTTGTCGTTTTCTTCGTCAACCAGAGGTTCCTTGCCCATAGCCAGCTGACGAGCGCGTTTCGACGCTACCAGCACAAGTTCAAAACGGTTGTCTACGTTTTCAAGACAATCTTCAACGGTCACACGCGCCATAATTTACTCCGGTTTTTGCCTGGGCCATTCAATACTACTTTAAAGCAAACCTGATAAGAGGTTTGGGAATAATTCGCACGGCCCACGCGCAATTTCAATAAAATTTCCGCCACCGCCAGGTAACAGCCTCGGCGGACCGCAAAGTATAACGCAATCACCCGCGCTTATACCAGAAGCGCGCTCAACATAGCCGCGTGCCGCCGGGCCTGCACCGCCTGTCGCAAGCGCCGCGCGCTCACAATTGCCCGCAAATCCTGTAAGGCCAAATCAAACTGATCATTAATAACCAAATAGTCGAATTCCGTATAGTGCGACATTTCGCTGACCGCATCACGCATACGCCGAGCGATGGTCTCTTCATTGTCCTGCCCGCGCCCACGCAGCCGTTCTTCCAGTTCCTGACGCGACGGCGGCAGAATGAATACGCCCAGCGCATCCGCCTTCCACGCCCGCACCTGCCGCGCACCCTGCCAGTCGATTTCCAGAATCACATCCGCCCCCGCCGCCAGCCGAGTCTCAATGCTACTGCGTGCGGTACCGTAGAAATTATCAAACACCCGCGCATGTTCCAAAAACGCACCGGCTTCGACCATGCATTCAAATTCATCCCGGCTGATAAAGTGATAATCCACCCCATCCTGTTCGCCGGGGCGCATAGCGCGGGTGGTGTGTGACACCGACACCTCGATACCGTCCATGTCCGCCAACAGTGCTTTGACCAGCGAAGTTTTGCCTGCGCCCGAAGGAGCGGAAAAAATATAGAGAGTAGCCGTTGTATCACTCATAAATTATCAGACTCCTGGAACTTATATTCTGGTTATTCTGGTTCCCACGGTCCTCCGTGGAAAGCCATACCAATCTCCAACATCATATGCATTCCCACGCGGGAGCGTGGGAACGAGAAACGAGAAAGCCTGGCTACTCAACGCCAGCCATCCTTATTCTATGTTCTGCACCTG
>JAADGZ010000125.1 GCA_013152045.1 Gammaproteobacteria bacterium | reverse complement strand
GTTCATCATAAAAAAATAAATAATCTCTGCGCCTTTGCGTCTCCGCGCCCTCTGCGTTTAAATTCCTGCCCATAAAGCATGGATCATATTTTTTCTGGTTCCCACGCTCCCGCGTGGGAATCCATACGTCAATCGATACGCTGATTCGGGTATCCATTCCCACGCAGGAGCGTGGGAACGAGAGACTGGACTTCACGCTTTGCCTGAGTAACGAAGAACACCAGATCGGATGCTTTCAAACTATATGCAGAAAAGTGTATATAGTTGTTCATCATAAAAAAATAAATAATCTCTGCGCCTTTGCGTCTCCGCGCCCTCTGCGTTTAAATTCCTGCCCATAAAGCATGGATCATATTTCAGACTCCACTTCATTACGGTAGATCTCCCGTAGCCGTGGTACGGCCAGTCCAGCTTCATCTGCCTGCTGGAGGGCCCGGCGCAGGCGTGTCGGTGCTGAGCGTCCCATACATTTGTGCGTAGGGTCGCTCTTGATGACATCGACCATGCCATCGATGAGTTTTTCTCGATCAAAGCGGTGAGCCGTTAACCATTCCTGTATATCGATAACATCATGTGCGACTTCTCTGGCCAGATCCGGATAATCTGCCCACATGTCTTTCACGCTTTCCGCTTTGAAGTGGCAAATGACTAGCCCCGTTATATTGGTGGTGAGGATATAAACATTTTTACCTACCAGTTGGAACTCCAGTTCCTTTTCTGACGTTACTTCCCAGGTGGGAATATCCAGGCTTGCTAGTGCGTTAATAAGGAGAGAGGCGCGGGGGCCATAAACTGGGGAAGGCACCAGCACCTTATAATCCATACCTTTTTTTTTCTCAAACCAGACTGAAATAACCGTGGGCGGTTGTGGCAGATTCAAGTTTTTCCAGTCGCGGGGCAATAACTCATTCTGCAACAGAGCCAGTCGGGACAACCAGGCTGCCGGGATTTCACTCAAAACCGACTGCAAGGCATTTTCACCCACACCTACCAGTACCAATGAGGGTTCAGGAATATTTTCTGCCAGTGCCTGCATGTCTGTTTTACGATTGACGGGATAAACAGGGAGACCAAAGCGCAGCAAAGCGCGGGTAAAAACACTGGCCATTTCACCAATGCCGATGACGATTACAGGATTTTGCATAGAGGTTCCTCAAAAAGCAGAGTATGGGTATAGTATTTGATTTTGCCAGAGCAGGATCAGATCGTTATTTTTTGTCGCAAAATGGATTAAAACTTTATATTTTTAGAAGTGAACTTTATTTATAAAATATTTTCATAGCATAATGCTGTTTAACTGGCTTATTCGTTAAATATTTCTAACAGCTAAAAAAAAGTATATTACTATGTACTTCCCTTCTAAAACTAGAAATCATTATGAATTATATGCTTAGCGGGGTAATGAGATTAAGTCTAAATCTCTATTCACCTTAAGTTATTAAGCTTATACATGCCCTGATAAAAAGACGTAATTAGCACCTGCCGAAAAAGGGCGTAGCATCCACTTATCTTTTTTTAACGGGGAGGTTATTCCATGGGTCCAGAGCTAATGTTTGCACTTGCTGCGGCAGTGCTTGCCATATTATATGGCGCTGTTTCCATTTCAAGTATCATGCGTATGTCGCAGGGTAATGATGAAATGAAAAGAATTGCCCAGGCAATTCAGGATGGCGCCAACGCTTATCTTAATCGACAATATATGACCATTGGCATGGTAGGGATTGTCCTGGCCATTGCGATTGCTCTGGCATTGGGTGCCGAAACAGCAATCGGCTTCGTCATTGGCGCAATCCTGTCGGGGGCTGCAGGTTATATTGGTATGAATGTTTCTGTGCGTTCCAATTCCAGAACAGCGGAAGCAGCTCGGAACGGTGTGAATGCCGGTCTGCAGGTAGCCTTCAAAGGTGGCGCAATTACCGGCATGCTGGTAGTCGGCTTGGCGTTGCTTGGCGTTGCTGGTTATTACAGCATCCTTGAGATGATGGGCTCGCAACACTCAGTGCATTCACTGGTGGGTCTGGCCTTCGGTGGTTCCCTGATTTCCATTTTCGCGCGTTTAGGTGGTGGTATCTTCACCAAGGGTGCGGATGTGGGTGCCGATATCGTCGGTAAGGTGGAAGCCGGTATTCCGGAAGATGATCCACGTAACCCAGCGGTAATCGCAGATAATGTTGGTGATAACGTCGGTGACTGCGCCGGTATGGCCGCCGATTTGTTTGAAACCTATGCGGTAACCCTGGTTGCCACCATGATCCTGGGTAGCATGGTCATGGAAAACTTTGGCACCACGGCTATTCTGTATCCATTGGTACTAGGTGGCGCGTCCATTATCGCCTCTATCATTGGCACGTTCTTCGTCAGGGTTAATGAAGGTGGCAAGATCATGAATGCCCTGTATCGGGGTACCATAGTCGCCGCCATTCTTTCGGCGATTGCTTTCTACTTCATTACTGACATGATGATGGCTGGCAATGGTCTCTACAGCACCATGCAACTGTTTGGCTCGGCCATGGTTGGCCTGGTTCTGACGATCGCCATGATTGTCATTACCGAGTACTATACGGCCACAGAATTCTCGCCGGTCAGGCATATTGCTGAAGCATCCACCACCGGTGATGGTACTAACGTGATTGCCGGTCT
Organism: Gammaproteobacteria bacterium; assembly: GCA_013152045.1. Classification (GTDB taxonomy): domain Bacteria; phylum Pseudomonadota; class Gammaproteobacteria; order UBA6429; family Thiohalophilaceae; genus JAADGZ01. Next base: position 6,517 of record JAADGZ010000125.1, on the reverse strand, counting down.
GGGCGTGTCCATGAAGTCAACTGCGCTGCCGGTGCTGTCTGTCTGTGCCTCTATCTATGTGGCTTTTGATCTGGCCGGACTGTACGGGATTGCGATTGCTGCGACTTCCATGCTGTCCATGACGGGTATCATCGTTGCACTTGACGCTTATGGTCCGATTACCGATAACGCCGGTGGTATCGCCGAAATGGCAGATCTGCCAGAAGATGTTCGCAAAACGACTGATGCGCTGGATGCTGTGGGTAACACCACCAAGGCGGTTACCAAGGGTTATGCGATTGGTTCTGCCGGTCTGGCGACCCTGGTGCTGTTTGCGGATTACACGGAAGCTCTGACGAGACACGGCAATGGTGTAGCCGTGAGCTTTGACCTGTCCAACCACATGGTCATCATTGGCCTGTTCATCGGTGGTCTGATTCCTTATCTCTTCGGTGCGATGGCGATGGAAGCCGTGGGTCGTGCTGCTGGCGGAATCGTCAACGAAGTGCGCCGTCAGTTCAAGGAAATGCCGGGTATTATGGATCGTACTCAGACCCCGGATTATTCCAAGGCTGTAGATATGCTGACCAAGGCTGCGATTAAGGAAATGATTATTCCTTCCCTCCTGCCTGTGCTGGTGCCGATTGTCGTTGGTTTGACCCTCGGTCCAGAAGCCCTGGGTGGCGTACTCATTGGTACCATCGTGACCGGTCTGTTCGTGGCTATTTCCATGACCACCGGTGGTGGTGCCTGGGATAATGCCAAGAAATATATCGAAGACGGTAATTTCGGTGGCAAGGGTTCCGATGCGCATAAGGCAGCGGTGACCGGTGATACCGTTGGCGATCCCTACAAGGATACTGCGGGTCCGGCCATTAACCCACTGATCAAGATTATGAACATCGTAGCCTTGATGATCGTACCTATGCTTTAACAGGTACCTGTGACAAGGGGCGAGTAGCCAGGGGAATCCTGGTTACTCGCCCCTTTTTTTATAGTTACAAAAATGATCACGGCTGTCTCGTTAACTCCCTCTCCCCATTGGGGAGAGGGGGCTTAAATTAGATAAGGCATTGTTTTATTTACTCTCTTGCTTTTTTTCTATTCCAGAGCACTTCCCCGCCGTTTTCTACTCGTGCCAGTACGCGGGCAATCACAAACAGCAAATCGGATAAACGATTTAAATAGGCCATCGCCGCAGGGTTAATGCTTTCTTCTTTTGCCAGCGTAATGGCGCGGCGTTCGGCGCGGCGGCAAACGGTGCGCGCGAGATGGCAGTGCGAGGTAGCGTGTCCCCCCGCAGGCAGAATAAATTCTTTCAAGGCTGGCAGATCAGTATTGAGTTCATCAAGTTGGCTCTCCAGTCGACTAACGTCACTATCCTGCATGGTCTCATAACCCGGTATACTGAATTCCCCCCCCAGATCAAACAGATCGTGTTGAATGCTCTCAAAGCAGGTGCGAATAGTTTCTGGCAGTTCGTGTGCGAGTACCATGCCGATGGTGCTGTTGAGTTCATCCAGCGTACCAATGGCTTCAATACGGATGCTGTCTTTATAAACCCGGCTACCATCTCCGAGGCCGGTTTCGCCTTTGTCGCCAGTACGGGTATAAATTTTTGATAAACGATGGCCCATAGTTTTAACTCTCAGTTAGTTGGTAGATAACGGGTAGCTCAATATGCTGGTTATTGCGCTGCAAGTAACCTTGCTCCCAGTGTAGTTGATCCAGTTGTCGCAGAGCATCTTCGGCGGCGATATCGAGAACGGCAAAGCCAGAGCTTTTAACAATGCGGATATTGTTTATTTCCCCCAGCCGGTTGATAGCAAAGCCGAGAATTACAGCGCCCTGAATATTTTTTCGTCGTGCCAGGCGGGGATAGTAAAAATACTGTTTAAGATCCTGCTGCAGGCGGCTGATGACCTGGCTCAGGTTGATTCGTGAAGTGGTCTTTTTCACAAGTTCGCGGTGGATTGTGGGGGACAGATGGTGTGGGGGACAGATGGTGGATTGCGGTTGCTTTTTTAGCCCCTGCCGTTTTCGCGAGTTTTATTTGCGTTATTTTAGCGGTGGCCTTTGGTTTAACGATGCTTTGCCGGGCTTTAGCGGGCTTTGTCCTCATGCGAGCAGGGCTGGGAACGGGCTTGGAAACAGCTGTTGTTGCCAGCTTTAAAACGGGATGAGGCGTTTCCAATGTTGTTTTGGCCGGGCTGTATTGTAGATGAATCGCCAGATCAGCAAGCGGTAAGGTGGGCCGGGTTGCTGGTGGTTGTAAGCTGTACCATGTTGCCAGCCCCAGCAGATGAATGCTCAGGGATAGCCCCAGCATGAGTGCCAGTGGGCTATGCGCAGAAGTGCTTGCCAGTTGGTGCCTGTGGCTAGCCGCCCACAGCCTGGCATGGCTGTGAGCGTTCATCGTTGAATGGCGCTATTTTGCAGGCACATAGCGGATGCCAACATAAAGGGAACGTCCCGGTGTGTTGTAGTTTTTCACCAGCTGGTAGTCGGCAGCAAACAGATTTTCCAGCCGGGCTTCAAGCCAGGTGCCCTTGCGCACCCGGTAACGGGCGGATAGATTGACCAGGCTGTAGGCGTCGAGGTTGACGTTACCGTAGTCTTTGCGCTGCGAGGCATAAATCCATTCCGCACTGATGCTGCCATTTTTATTCAAATGACGGCGTAGTTGCATGGATAATTTCTGTCGTGGACGGCGCAGCAAGTCAGATTTGTCGCTGGTATCAATGGCTTTTTGTAGCGTGAGGCGGCTGAGCAGAGTCCAGGCGTTGAGGTTCAGATCGTGTTCAACCTCCAGTCCATCAATCTGCGCATTGCCAATATTGGTGGCCTCATAGGTGTAAAGGGCGACGGCTACACTCTGGATCATATCGCGGATACGAGTGTGATAGGCATTGATGCGCAGCTGCTGTTGCGGGGTCGGCTGATAGCGTAGTCCCAGCTCAGTGGTGGTTGATTTTTCTGGATTCAGGTTCGAATTGCCGTAATTGGGATAGTAGAGTTCATTGATGGTGGGTGCGCGAAAGGCCGAGCCGTAGGAAGCTAGTAATCGCAGCTTGCCTGATACATCGCGTGCCCAGGCAATTTGTCCGGTGTTGTTGCTGCCAAAGAGCTGATGATTATCGAGCCGTGCACTCAATGAAATGTCATTGCCGCTAACACGGCTCTGAAAAATAGCGAAGGCGGCATTATCGGTAATGGACTGATTAAAGCGACTACTGCTGCCGCTGATCGAGACATTGCTGGCCCGGTCGGTATAGGTGCTCAGTCCAAGACTCAGCAGGTTGTTCTGATTCAGTATCAGATCATGCTGCCAGTCGGCCATCAGGCGTTCGCTTTTTATTCTCGAAATAGATGAGCTGGTATTTTTGCTGTCATCGGTGGCCAGACCCGCGCTCAGGGTTTGGCTCCAGATGGAGGTGGTTTGGGTCTTCAGGCGCAGGTCCAGGGTGCCGTTGCTATTATCGCTGACGCCATAGCCACCGCCATAGGGGTCGTATTCAACGTTGCTTTTGCTGTACCAGCCGCTGATTTTCAGGCTGGTTTTAGCGGCTAGTGGAAACAGAATATTGCCGCTGAGGCTTTGGTTGCGATAGCCATCCTTATCGGAATTGTAGGAACTGCTTTTCTTCTTGGTGCGGGAAAAGCCTTCGCTACTTCTGCCGGTGGCATTGAGGCTATATTTGATTTTATCTCCACCACCGATGCCGGCTTCAAGCAGATCGGTTTTGTACGAGCCGCCCATGATGCGCAGGCTGGCGGTTTTGTTGTTACGGGTGAAAATCTGAATCACACCGCCAATAGCATCCGAGCCATATTGTGCCGCCCGTGGGCCGCGTACGATTTCAATTCGTTCGATATCACTGGTATTCAGGTGCTGCCAGGCAAAGGTGCCGGTGGTGGCCGAACTGGCACGTACACCATCGATTAAAACCAAAGTCTGATTGGAGTTGGTACCGCGCATGAACAGACTGGTACTGGCACCGGGACCGCCATTGCGAGCGATATCGATGCCGGACTGCAGACGCAACAGGTCGATCACGTCGGTAGCCTGACTCTGTTCGATATCGGCCCGGGTAATCACGCTGACTGAGGCCAGGGAATCGTCAACGGTTTCGGCGGTGCGTGTGGCGGTGACGATCACGGCATTCAGTTCTTGCGCCTGCAGGGGCGGTGAGAGCAGTGGCAGTGATAGTAGTGCTGTGGCGATAATAGTATTAAAAAAAGCGCGCAACGGATTCGTTGCTGAACAGGTGTTTTTCATTATGGTTCCTCGGTAAACGCTCACCCGCGTATAGAATGACACGTGTGTAGAGGAATCCACTGGGCGCAGTAAGACCGGCCCGTGTTTGCCCTCCGCAACACAGTGAAGGTTTCAGGCCGGTCTCCGGGCTCACAAGTGGAGTTTTTACATCTGACTCCGATGAATCCGCCTTCCCATCTGTTACTGACAGACAGTGGCATGAAGGACCATCTTGTACTTGCTTACCGTTGCGGGGGCAGCGCCGGAATTGTGCTATCGTTAAGGATAAGACGCACCGGCTTCCCGTTTCACTTCAATATTATTGAAGCACCTGAAACTAAGGCGGGCTACTTTATGCGCAGCAGGTCCCGCTGTCAAATCCGTGTTTGTTGAAGCGTGGTAGCCGCTTTCGATAAAAAAGAGGGGTTATTGGTTGAAATTATCGACTGGCGCACTTTAATATACTTGAGTCGCGGCATTTGCGGCCGATAAATCGGTTGAAAAACAGGAGGTTTGTCTGGATCTACGGATTCGGGCTAGACAAGGGATGAATGTTCGATAGAAACATGCAAAAAATTATTGTTCTCAATTCAAAAGGTGGCTGTGGTAAAACCACGATTGCTACCAACCTGGCTAGCCTGTATGCACAACAGGGATTTGTCACTGCGCTGATGGATTATGATCCTCAGGGTTCCAGTATGCGTTGGCTGAGCCTGCGGCCACAGGATAATAAAAAAATATTCGGTGTACAGGCACATCGTCAACCGGGCTCTGCGCAGACCCGGGCTTTCCAGTTACGCCTGCCGCATAGCACTGAACGGGTGGTCATCGATGCACCTGCCGGTATCAACGGACAGGCACTGGTGGACTTTGTTTGTCAGGTCGATGTGTTGCTTATTCCAGTCTTGCCTTCACCGATTGATATCCACGCGGCAACTACGTTTATTAAAGATCTGTTGCTAGTCGGAAAAATACGTAGCCACGGTGTGCGTGTGGGCGTGCTGGCGAATCGCATGCGCAAAAACACACGGGTTTACCAGTCGCTGGAAAAATTTCTCGCTAGCCTGAAACTGCCCTTTATTGCCAGCCTGCGCGATACCCAGCATTATGTGCATGCGGCAGAGCGGGGTATTGGCGTACATGAGTTATGGGACAAGCGTGCCGAAAAGGATCGCCAGCAGTGGCAGCAGATCATGGTTTGGCTGGAAGATAATCGGGCGATGATAGCCGCCCAGCAGCGGCATGTGCCTTAAAATATAAGTGGCTAGTGGCTGGTGGCTGGTGGCTAGTGGCTGGTGGCGTAGGTTGGCGCTGAGCAACGCGAAGCCCAACATTGTGTGCGGTATGTTGTTGGGCTTCGCTATCGCTTAGCGCCAACCTACAGTCTCTCGTTCCCACGCAGGAGCGTGGGAACCAGAAATCCCAGCCAACGCATCGCTATATGCTGATAAAGTATGTATGCCCTTTATGGTTCAATTTACGAATCCGGTGCTGATAAAGCTCACTCAGAATATCTTCCTGCAATAGCTCGACCGCGCGTCCCTGGCAGGTTTTTCCATCCTTAAAAATCATCAGCGCATGGTCGCAGTAGTGTGCGCTGAGGTTGATGTCATGCATCACCATGAGCAGGGCTTTATTTTTTTTCTGAACCGTTGAGTTCAATAGCTGCAGAATGGTTTGCTGGTGGTGCAGGTCAAGATGATTGACCGGTTCGTCCAGCAGTAGCAGATCCGGATCCTGCAATAGTACGGTGGCAATACCCAGGCGGCGGCGTTCACCACCGGACAGGGTGGTCACCTGTCGTTGTTCGTAGTGATCCAGGTCAACGGCGGCCAGCAGCTCACGGGCCTTGTCCTTATCGTCGGCTGATTCCCATTGCCAGGCGCGAAGATGGGGGTGGCGACCGGTGAGAACGGTTTCCATGACTGTGCCCGGGAACAATTCGTGCTGATCCTGAAACAGCAGCCCCAGCTTCAGGGCAATTTCGCGGCGTGACTTCTGTTGCAGTGGCTGATCGTTGAGATAGATTTGGCCCTGCTGAGCAGGCAACAAACCGGCCAGAGTTTGTAACAGGGTGGTCTTGCCCGCACCGTTCATTCCCAGCACCGCCCAGCGTTGTCCATACTGAATATCCAGATCCAGATTATCGATCAAGCAGCGATCACCGGCTTCGATCGATAGGTTTTCACAACGCAGCAGGGACGGACCGGCCATTAGCGGCGTTGACCTTTCTGCAATAAATAGAGAAACAGCGGGATGCCTAGCAGGGCGGTAATGATC
>JAADGZ010000048.1 GCA_013152045.1 Gammaproteobacteria bacterium | reverse complement strand
TGCGTACCCAGGATATTTACAGTCAAGGCATGAACAAGGTTAGCACTGCAGAAATGGGCAATGCGGTGGTTGCCGCGTTGCGGCAACAGGGATGAGTAGCTAGAGGCTAGTAGCTAGGAAGACCACTGAGACCTAGCTACTCGTTCCTAGCTACTAGCCACTATATAATTTAAACACACAAGATTAATTCGAGGCAGGGTAATGAAAAGAGTAGGACTGATAGGTTGGCGTGGCATGGTGGGTTCTGTGCTGATGCAGCGTATGCGTGAAGAAAAAGACTTTGATCTGATTGAGCCGATTTTCTTCACCACTTCGCAGACTGGTCAGCCAGGGCCGGAGGTAGGCAAGGACGTGCCTGCGCTGAAAGATGCGAAGAATATCGATGAACTGAAAGTCATGGATGTGATCCTGTCCTGTCAGGGCGGCGGCTATACCGAGGAGGTTTATCCCAAACTGCGTGCAGCCGGCTGGAAGGGTTACTGGATCGATGCGGCTTCCACCCTGCGTATGGAAGACGACAGTATTATCGTACTGGATCCGGTCAACCTGGATGTGATCAAGGACGGTCTGAGCAAGGGCGTCAATACCTTTGTCGGCGGCAACTGCACCGTGAGCCTGATGTTGATGGCGCTGGGTGGACTGTTCCAGCACGATCTAATCGAATGGATTACGCCGATGACCTACCAGGCGGCATCCGGTGCCGGTGCGCGTAATATGCGCGAATTATTACAGCAGATGGGATCGCTACGTGATTCGGTCAGCGATTTGCTTGATGATCCAGCCTCGGCTATTCTGGAGCTTGATCGCAAGGTTACCGCGCATATGCGCGGCGATAGTTATCCGGTAGACAACTGGGGCGTACCGCTGGCCGGCAGCTTGATACCGTGGCTCGACAGCCAGCTTGAAAGCGGCCAGAGTCGGGAAGAATGGAAAGCCGAGGTGGAAACTAACAAGATCCTGGGCAATCAGCAGGCCATTCCCATTGACGGGATCTGCGTGCGCATTGGCGCGATGCGCTCCCACTCCCAGGCACTGACTATTAAACTGAAAAAAGATGCCCCGCTGGATGAAATCGAAAGTATGCTGGCCGAAGCTAACGATTGGGTAAAAGTAATTCCTAATGAGCGTGAGCGCAGCATGAAAGAGCTGACCCCTGCGGCGATTACCGGTACCCTGACTGTGCCGATCGGTCGTTTGCGTAAGCTGACCATGGGTAAGGATTTCCTCTCGGCTTTTACCGTGGGCGATCAGCTACTCTGGGGGGCGGCGGAACCTTTGCGGCGAATGTTGCGGATTTTGTTGACAGAAAAATAAGGTATGTGTTTAATCTATCTGGCTGACATTCCCTGCTGTTTGCAACAAAAAACAGCAGGAAGGCCAGAATAAGTTGGTACTCCCAAGGGGATTCGAACCCCTGTTACCGCCGTGAGAGGGCAGCGTCCTGAACCGCTAGACGATGGGAGCCAGGATGTGCGCAATGGCTGCGCGGGTGGTATTATACCCGTGACACTAATTTCGACAAGTATAAAACGAACAGAACAAGGTAGTCTTATTTCAACACCAACCATCATCCCGCGGGCAGAGCACAGTGTTTCTCGCGCCGACATCAGTGAAAACGCACTTAAGGTGCTGTATCGCCTGAACAAGGCAGGCTTCGAAGCCTACCTTGTCGGGGGCGGCGTGCGCGACCTGCTGCTTGGCCTGCACCCCAAGGATTTTGATGTTGCTACCAACGCGAGTCCGGAGGAAGTGCGGGCGCAGTTTCGCAATTGTCGCCTGATTGGCCGGCGTTTTCGTCTCGCCCATGTGCATTTTGGCCGTGAAATTATAGAAGTCGCGACCTTTCGCGCCCACCACGATCAGGGCGAAGGAGAGGGGCGAATGGAGAACGGCCTGATTCTGCGTGACAATGTGTTTGGCAGCCTTGAGGATGATGCCTGGCGGCGGGATTTCCGCATCAATGCCCTGTACTACAATATTGCCGATTTCTCGCTGGTGGATTACACCGGCGGTATGCGGGATCTGCAAAATCGGGAGCTGCATATTATCGGCGATCCGGTCACTCGCTTCCGTGAAGATCCGGTGCGTATGCTGCGTGCTATCCGTTTCGCCGCCAAGCTGGACTTTCAACTGGAAGCGAATATGGCCCAGGCCATTATGGAGCAGGCCGAACGTCTGAGCGACGTGCCGGCTGCCCGTCTGTTCGAAGAAGTTCTCAAATTATTCATGCATGGACATGCTTTGCGCACCTATGAACTGATGCGCGAGTACCATTTGTTTAAATATCTGTTTTCTGAAACCAACGCCTTGCTGGACAGTCATGGTGCCTACCTGGATCCGTTTATTCGTCAGGCCATGATCAATACCGATGAGCGTATTCAGGCGGGTAAACCCGTTACCCCGGCTTTTCTGTTTGCGGTGCTGCTGTGGGGGCCGGTACGCCGACGGGTGGAACTGCTGCAGGAGGAGATGTCCGTCCTCGATGCCCTGCGTACGGCCGGTGATGAGGTGGTGAGCGAGATGGTCAAACAGGTGACTCTGCCGAAACGATTTAGCCTGCCTATGCGCGAAATCTGGCAACTACAGGCGCGTCTGGAAATGCGTCGTGGCAAGCGCCCGTGGCGATTGCTGGAAAATCGGCGTTTCCGCGCTGCCTATGATTTTATGTTGCTGCGGGAACAGGTCGGCGAGCCATTGACCGAGCTGTGCCAGTGGTGGACAGAATTTCAGGAGGAGGATGAAGACGGGCAGCAGCGTCTGATCCATGCGTTACCAGGCAATCGGCCTAGGCGAAAAAAACAAGCTGCAAAAAAAAAGCGGGTTGCCCCGTCAACACTGATCAATAATACATGATCGAGATCTATGTTGGCCTGGGTGCCAATCTTGACGATCCCCGTGCCCAGGTGATGCAGGCGATTGATGAATTGGCGCTTTTGCCGCAGTCCTGTTTACTGGCCGTTTCCTCCCTCTATCGCAGCGTACCTATGCTGTTGCCCGATCAGCCGAAAACCGAGACAGCTGCCCAGCCTGATTACATCAATGCCGTGGCAAAACTGGAAACAGCTCTTAATCCACATGCGTTACTGGATGAACTGCAGGCACTTGAACGGGCACACGGACGCCAGCGGGATGGCCGCCGCTGGGCTGCTCGGCCGCTGGATCTAGATATTCTTCTTTATGGAAATCAACAGCTTGACAATGATCGCCTGCGGGTGCCGCATGCGGGTATCGCTGTTCGCAATTTCGTCCTGTATCCTTTAGCGGAGCTTGCTCCGCAGAAATTGCAGATTCTAGGGGTTGGCAAACTGACTGATTTGTTGCACCGATGTTCGTCGGATGGACTGGAGAAAATCGCCTCATGAGGGAAAAAAACAATCGGGGATTTATAGTGGTCGAAGGGCCGATCGGGGTGGGTAAGACTACCCTGGCACGCCGTCTGGCAGATAGTTTTCATTCGGACTTGTTGCTCGAAGGGATAGATGACAACCCTTTTCTTAGTCGTTTTTATCAGGATCCTAAAAGCGTCGCACTGCAGACCCAGTTGTTCTTTCTGTTTCAGCGCGCGGAACAGATCCGCTCATTGCGTCAGACGGATATGTTTCAACCTGTGCGCATTGCCGATTTCATCATGGAAAAGGATCGCCTGTTTGCCGAATTGACGTTGGATAGCGAAGAATTCAAGCTTTATGAGCAGATTTATTCTCATGTTATTACCAAGATGACTGTCGATGCACCGAGGCCGGATCTGGTGATATATTTACAGGCACCGGTTAGTGTGCTGAAAAAACGTATTAGCGAACGCGGGCGGGAATTTGAGCGCACACTGGATCTCGATTATCTACAGAAACTGAGCGAAAGCTATATGCGATTTTTTCATAATTATAATGCTGCGCCTCTTTTAATCGTCAACGCCACCGAACTAGATTTTGCTCACAACGATGATGATTACCGCCTGTTGCTGGCGCAGATCAATGGTATCAAAACGGGTCGGCATTATTTCAATCCAACATCCTCGTTGGAGTTACGCGCATGAACAGTCGGCAAAGCCTGAGTCTCGAAACGCTGCTTCAGATGAAGCCGGCGGGCGAGAAAATCACCGTCCTGACCGCCTATGACGCAAGCATGACCAAACACCTGGAAGTTGCTGGCGTCGAGGTGATTCTGGTGGGCGACTCGCTGGGCATGGTGGTGCAGGGGCATGATTCTACTCTACCGGTGACGGTCGATGACATGATCTACCACTGCCGTCTGGTCGCGCGTGCACGGGAGCATGCCTTGCTGATGGTCGACATGCCCTATCATTCCTACTCTACAGTTGATATGGCTTGTGTCAATGCTCAGCGCCTGATGAAAGCGGGGGCCGATATGGTC
>JAADGZ010000161.1:8485-10674 GCA_013152045.1 Gammaproteobacteria bacterium | reverse complement strand
AGAGCAATTTCGGTATCTTTTAGTCGGTCCTTTATGAAGGCAAAGGAAAGCAGGCAGGCAGTTATAAACACAGGCAGAATAGTGATGAGTAAAACCTTTGACTTTATGCTTAGGTTATTCATGCGCGTTCTCATTGACTATTTAGTATTGATTTGTCAAAGTTAATTTTGGCGCGCAGTGAGCGCATTACTGCAGGGTTGGCCTCAACCATATAGGTGTTAGGGTATTCGGGTGATGGAAGTTCCTTTTGTGGAGATAATATGGCCGCTATTAACATCATTCCTGTCTGGCTGGCAATTTGCTCCGGCGTGGAATAGATACTAAACAGCGCGCCGGCATGAACAAAGCCATGTGAATAGCCAATAAATGGAGTTTGATATTTATAGGTGCTGATCAGAATGCCTTTTGCAGTTCTGCGGTTGTAAATATAGGGATCAGGAATGGCCAGTAGCGCGCCACTTGTTTTGCTCAGACTATCCGCCAATATAATAATATTATCGCCTTTCTCAGCCAGCTCAATCCTGACGTTAATGCCATATTTTTTTTCCGCACGCAGAATGCTGTCGCGCATGACGGCTGAAGAGGGTCCCAGGATGATCCCCAAAGTTTGTATGTCCGGCAGTCCTTTTTTTATAATCGAGAATTGTCGGTCAATAGGTTGTTCCAGGTAAACAGCACTGCAGCGATTTTTTATTTGACAATAAGAACTGTTTTGTATGTTGTCCTGATAACTGGAACCTGGCAACAGCGAAAATATAATAGGCGCAGATGTTGCTGACTTTATTAATTCCTCTGCGGCATGGGTGCCTGCGGCTACAATGAAATCAGGTTTAATGCCCGCAGCATGTAACTCGGCAATTGATTCGACTATATCAGAGTGAATTACGAAAATACGGATGCTTCGCTGCTCATTCGATATCAGGATGGCTTCGAGCTGTTTATGAAATTGCTGATAGGGATGGGTGTTCTTACTCAAGGCCACGACAATATTGATGTTGTCTTTTGCCTGGACATAGTTCGGCAGTATCAGGCTGATATAAAGAAAAAGCAACAGCCAGGCTGAGCAGTATCGTTGCCGGATTTTGTCCATTACTGACATTATCGTTATCGTCTTATCTGAATTCCAGTTTCAATGAAAGATAGCTCCTTCTTTCGGCGACGTTTCTAAGTCGCGTATATTCAAATTCATTTAACAGGTTCTGTACGATAAGAGCAAGTTCAGTTTTATTGCCGGCAAGCTTGAAGGTTTTTCCGATGCGGACGTTTATCCGGGTATTATCGGAACGCATATCTTCTGTTGCCAGCTGTTTCATTACCGAATTATAAAAAACATTCAGACTTGCCTGATAACCTTGTGTAAAACGTTGAATGACTTGCAGGCTGAAACTGTCATCGGGTGAGCTATTGGCATATTGCGTAGTGTTGCGTACATCCGTAGACTGAATACGAGCATGGGCATAACTGAACTCCAGCCGCAGTTTATGATTTGGCTTGAAACTGAAGGTGGCTTCCAGGCCCGCAGTTTTAACATTGTCCTGATTGGCAAAATGGTAGGGTAGATTGCCAGCGGCATCGGCTGCCGCCAGGCTAATCAGGTTACGAATATATTCGCGGTAAAGCTTAAGATCCAGGCTGGCTCGGTAGCGGGGAAAACGACCGAGGTAGCCAACTTCATAGGCAAGAATACGCTCCGGGGCTAACTTGCCGGCGTCATACGCAATGCTATTTCCAGCTACGCTAACATCGGTATATTCCTCGATGATTCCTGGCGCACGAATAGCGGTAGAGGCAGAAATACGCAGAGTATCAGTATTCGTCAGATTATGGTTCAGTGATAACATGGGCGACAGTTCAGCGCCCTTGGTAATTTGATAGTCTTCCAGCATTGCACCGGCATTGAGTAGGGTGGAATCGGTTATATTCCAGGCAAGGTTGCCAAACAGCCGGTAGCTACTGTTAGTTTGTGTTGGCGTTTGTCCAAGATAGTAATCGGAAATAACCTGATCTTTGCGCAATCCGAAACCCCAGGCGACGTTCAAAGTATCAAGTGGTGACAGAGTATGCTGGAATTCAAGGTCATCCCGTTTCGAACGGCGACTCTGATCGATGAATAGGGGCGTGCCAGCATATTGATAACGGTTCTGTTTGTCGTAGTATTCCCGGTAGTACTGAAATTTGAAATCCTCACT
>JAADGZ010000161.1:0-8465 GCA_013152045.1 Gammaproteobacteria bacterium | reverse complement strand
TGGGTCCAGCCAAGTTGGAATGAGCGGGCAGTGAGGTTGGCGGGATGATTGGGAATATCGCTGCTGAAAACATTGTCTTCCTGTACCTTGCCATCATTGATGGTGGCATAAAAGACCAGGGTATCGTTGAGACTGGCCTGATAGTCGGCGCGAATATTCAGCTTTCGAAACTGGGCGCTGTCATAACGTTCGACGAAACCGGCATTCTGTCGGTAAACAGCCGTCGCTTTTACATCCAGATTTTCGTTGCCGCCTCCCAGGCGTAGAAAGCCTTCCGCCAGATTATTTTCGCCGGTGTTGATCTTTGTCATCACCCCCCTGTCCTGTGAGGCATGACGGGTAATGATACTAATGACTCCGAGCAGGGAATTGGAACCGTAGCTGGCGGCATTGGGTCCGCGAATCACTTCTATGCGCTCGATGTCTTCTATACTGATACCCAGGGATGTCCACTGCACACCCAGCAAGGAAGGGATATAAACCGAGCGTCCATCCACCAGCACCTGCATGCGTCGGGAAAGATTATTGTTGAGCATGTGATAACTGGCGGCTTGCATGTGACCACTATCGTAATTGACGATAAAACCGGGGACGTAGCGCAACAGATCGGCAATTTCGGTGAAGCCAGAAGCATCAATCATTTCCCGATCAATGACGGTGGTGGCTACAGGTACATCACGTTTGTCCTGCACCAGGCGGGTAGCACTTAGCACCACCGGCAAATCCTGCAGAAAATCATTTTCAGACAGCGCTGCTGCCTGTAACGGTGGTATACCCGCCAGTATCGAGAGCAAGCCTGTCAGGCCATACAGACAGCTAGCCTGTTTTTGCATTTTTGTCCCCCTGATACGCCCCTTTGATTACTGAAGGGATCGTTAATATTTTCTCCGCCAGTAGCGGGCTAGGTTTGTCACAGTGTGAGCAATTTTTGTTATAGCGAGAATATTAACAAATTTTACACAGCTAAATTCAGGGTTTTGTCGATTAAAGATAGAATTTCTGGTTCCCACGCTCCCGCGTGGGAATCCATACGTCCAATCGAGGCGCTGATTCAGGTATCCGTTCCCACGCAGGAGCGTGGGAACGAGAGAATATTTATTTATAAATTGATTTAACTTTTGTTTGTAACAATATGATATATAGACGGAATAACAATCAAGCTCACCAGGGTAGAAAAACTTAGACCAAAGACAATCACCAGTGCCAGTGGTTTTAGCATTTCGGCACCTTCCCCCATGCCCAGGGCCAGAGGCAACATGCCGATAACGGTGGTCAGTGCGGTCATCAGGATAGGCCGTAGGCGCAGACTGGCGGCTTCGACGATAATCGCGCCACGCAGGTCGGGATTCTGCTGTCGCTGAAGTTCAATCTGCTCGACCAGAATAATGGCATTGTTGACCACGATGCCGGCCAGCATAATCAGGCCCAGCCATACCGGCATGGAAACCGGCATGTTCAGGATACCGAGTCCCAGAGCCACGCCGATGATGGCAAAAGGCACACCCAGCATGATGATCAGTGGATTACGCAAGGATTCATACTGTATGGCCATGACCACAAAAACTAGAAACAGGGCCAGAGCCAGCAATATGGAGAACATATTCTGACCTTGCTGGAGTGCTTTGCGAATACCGCCGTCATAAAGCGTGTAACCCTCTGGCAGCGTCAGTTTAGCCAGCCGCGCATTAATCTCATCCATGACGGTAGCGATACTGGCATCGTTGTTCAGTGAGGCGCTGATTTCTACAATTCGGCGCTGATTATCCCGCTTGATGCGTGCCGGTGAGAGTCGTAACTGGCTGCGGGCCACTTCATGCAGGTATACGGGCTGTCCCTGGTTGATACCTACTAGCACATTGCCGAGCTGATCCGGCGTGGTCACGCTGTTGCGGGGTAGGCGCAGGCGAATATCGTATTGCCGGTCGCCGTCGATATAGTCGGAAATGATGCGCCCGTTCAGCGCAACCTGTACCGCTTTGCCGATAGCTTCGGCGCTAATGCCGAGCAGAGCAGCACGTTCACGATCCACGTTGACGACTAGTTCTTCGCGGGTTTCTTCGTAGCTGTGTTCGATATTACGAATACCGGGGGTGCCATGCAGAAGGCTGACGGCTTCGTCCCCGAGCCGGGCCAGGGTGGCTAGATCTTCGCCCTGAATGCGTAGGCTGATATCATCATCACCCCGGCTCATACGCATACCGCGAACCCCGCGTACGCGCATATAGATACGGTAGCCCACCAGTTTCAGATTATGGATCTGCGCCTGCATCTGTTTGATCCACGCCTGGCTGCTAAGCTTGCGCTGCGACATGGGTAACAATTGCACATTTATACCACTGCGATTGCTGGATTCGTAACTCGAGCGGCCAAAGACAAAGCCGCCAGAGGTGGTAAAAACGCTGGTGACATTTTTGTCACTCTGAAACAACGCTTCCAGCTGGCGCACGGTGCGATCCATGTCATCCAGGCGGGTGCCAGAATCGGCCAGAATACTGATGGAAATCTGGCCCTCGTCCATGGCCGGTAGAAAAATCTGTTTTGCGTTGAATAGACTGTATACCGAGATGGCCAGAAAGGGTAACAATGCCAGCACAACCCAGCGGGGATGACACAGTAATCGGCCAAGTAAACGGCGATAGCCCGCCTGTAGATGGCGTAGATGGCGCATGAGCTTATTCATTCGCCGTTGTAGCCCGTTTTCCACAGTCGTGTTGCGAATTCGTGCGGCCAGGGCTGGCACCAGGGTCAGGGCCACCAACAGGGAGGAGAGAATCGCGGCAGAGAGGGTGAAAATCAGTTCATTGAACAGCAGCCCCACCAGCCCACCGATAAACAGGAAAGGTAGAATCGCGGCAAGATTGGTGCTGGTGGCAGCAAATATGGCGCTATTCACTTCTTTGGCCGCATTGACGGCAGCATCAGCCCTGGGTTCGAGCTGTTGATGACGGGATATGTTTTCCAGCATCACGATGGTATTGTCCACCAGCATGCCGACACCCAGCGCCAGCCCGCCCAGAGTCATGATATTCAGGGTCAGTCCGCCGAAGGCCATGAGTGTGAAAGTGAAGAAAATTGCCAGCGGAATGGCCGAGCCAATAATCAGCGTGCGGCGCAGGTTGCCCAAAAACAGGTAGACCACAAGCATGGCCAGTATGGCGCCGCTAAGCACGGCGGTGCTGGCATTTCGCAGAGCATGGCGGACATAGGTAGATTGATCGCTGACCGTATCCAGGCCAATATCCTCAGGAATGAGTTTCTGCGCCCGCAACCAGCGGATACGCTTATTGACCGCATCCACCACCTTCATGGTATTAGCGTCAGGCTGTTTCTGGATGGAGAGTTTGACGCCGGGGATGCCATTAAGGCGAATGCGAAGGCGTTCGTCTTCATGTGAATCGATCACCTGCGCCACATCCCTGAGACGCAGATCGGCAACGGGGTTCGCTACCGTGCCTGGCAGGGGCAACCTGGCCAGATCGTTTAAACTGCTAAAGCGGGCATTGGTGCGACTGCTCAATTCCCGTTGGCCAAGATTAAAGCGACCGCCGGGCAGTTCCTGATTTTCTGACTGAATGATGCGCGTCAGATCGCTAAAATCCAGTCCGTAATCCGCCAGCCGTCCCTGATCGACGATAAGCTGGATTTCCCGTGTCAGGCCCCCGCCGACTTCGGTTGAGGCCACGCCCGGCAGGTTCAGAAACCAGTTGGAAAAGTTGTAATCAACCCAGTCACGCAGGGCGACGATATCGCGTTGGCTGGAGCTGACTGCCAATTCCAGTACCGGGATTTGCGAAGGATCGCGCTTATAGATAGTTACCGGGTCAATGGTGTCGGGAAGAAAGCGCTTGGCTCGATCCAGCCGGGTGCTGGCATCCCGCAGGGCAGTATCGATATCCGTGCCATAAGGGAAACTGAGACTGACCGAGCTGCGTCCTTCGCTGGAATCGGACTGGACGGAAATAGCGCCTTCGGTAATCGCCAGTTGTTCTTCCAGTTGCCGGGTGATTCGGTCTTCCATAATCCGAGCGGGGACCCCAGGATCGCTAACGCTGATCCGAACTTCCGGATAAATAATATGTGGCAGCCGAGGCGATCGAAGGAGAATAACCCCAGCACGACGATGCTCAGGGCCAGCATGATAACGCTGATTGGGCGTCGAATGGACCAGGCCGCCAGGCCGCCGCTACGTAATTGATCCTGCATATTCAGGATTCGACCGGGCTAACAACTTTGCCGTCACGCAGTCCCTGGAAGCCGCGTGTGACGACTCGATCACCCGTTTGTAGTCCTTCCAGTATTTCAATCTGTTTACCACTGAGCAGACCGCTGCGAATGCGAATCAAGCGGACCTTGTTGGCCGTGTCCAGGCGAAACACATACTGGCCCTGGTTGTCATGCCGCAGTGCAGCAAAGGGCATAATCAATCGCGGACGAGTGGGTATTTTTAGTTTGATCCGGCATAGCTGACCAGGACGGGCACCGGCAATGGACTGTTGCAGGTGAATCTCGATGCGGCCCTTGTGCGTACGGGGATCAATATTCGGGTAAATACGTTGGATCTGTCCCGCCCAACGCTGGCTGCCGAGGGCATCGATCCGCACCCGTACGGCATCTCCCCGCGTCAACTGGCCGATAAATAACTCTGAAACCGACAGTTCAATTTTTAGTTGCTCTGGCGCATACATGCTAAGAATAAGGCTGTGCAACGGTGCCACATCACCGGGTTCAAAATTACGTTCACTGATAACCCCGTCAAACGGTGCCCGAATCAGGCTATAACTGTGACGAGTTTCGAGTATGGCTTTTTCCGCCTGCGCCAACTCCAGCGTCGTGCGTGCACGCGTCAGTTCTTCTTCCGATGCTAGCTTGCGCGGCATCAGGCGCTTGATCCGCTGTAGATCCAGTTGTGCCTGTGCCAGCGTTGCCTGCGCTTTATCCAGCTCACTTTGCAACAGACGATCATCGATTTGAATCAGCAGACTGCCTTTTTTAACCTTGTCGCCAGGATAAAAAGGCAGTGCGATAATACGCCCAGATTCCTGATTGAAAATGCGTACATGGCGTTCAGCCTGCAACACGCCGAGCAGGTTTTGTTCGGCCTCCATCGGTGCTTTACGAACTGTTCCAAGCTCGACCCTGGCACTTGACTGCGGGCGCGGGCCAGACTGAGAAGCAGGTTTGTCGTTACAAGCAAATAAAACCATGCTTGCCAGAAGGAGAATCAACCAGCGCCTGTTGAAACCATTGTTAATGGTGGAATGATCGATAAAGGATTGCATTTAGCTGCCGTAAAAATCTGTCTAATGAATGCGTTTTCATGCAGAAGGGTTGCATTAATTACCCATGTTTCTGCATGGACACTAACTCATAGAAACGGGGTTTCCTGCCTGTTCCGAGCTTATGTAAGGATTGTGATAGTATCAGTTTTTTTTCCATAGAAGCAAAATTCATGAAACATCTGCTTTATACCCGCGCACCCGAGACGCAGCGTCAGGATTTACAAAATCTGAAACGTATGCTGCCCTATATCTGGACCTATAAAGGACGCGTGTTGTTTGCCCTGCTGGCACTGATACTGGCCAAACTGGCAACCGTTGGCGTACCCCTAATATTCAAGGATATTGTCGATGCCCTGGATAATCATGGCACCAGTCTGAACATACAGAATAGCCTTGTTTTACCGATTACCCTGTTCCTTGCTTACGGTGCTTTGCGTTTGTCGAGTTCCCTGTTTAATGAATTGCGAGACGCGGTCTTCGCCCGGGTACGCTACGGTGCCATGCACCAGCTTTCACATCAGGTGCTTGAGCATCTGTATCGCCTGTCGCTGCGTTTTCATCTTGAGCGACGTACCGGCAACATTAGTCGTGACATCGAACGTGGTGCCATGAGCGTCAGCTCTATTCTCAACTATATGGTTTTCAATATTCTGCCGACCCTGGCGGAATTCATCATGGTTGCTTTTATTCTGCTACATAAGTACGAACTGCACTTTACGGTGATTACCTTTGCGACTGTATTCGTCTATATCGGTTTTACTTTTTCCGTTACCAATTGGCGTATGCATTATCGCCACCGCATGAATGAGCTGGATTCCAGAGCCAGTGGTCAGGCGGTGGACGGCCTGCTGAATTATGAAACAGTTAAATATTTCAACAACGAAGCCTTTGAGTTGCAGCGTTATAACGAGACCTTGGATGAATGGGAGCGTTCGGCAGTTAAAAGTCAGACCTCGATGTCACTGCTGAATTTTGGCCAGGGCATAATTATCGCGGTGGGTTTGACCCTGATTATGATCTCAGCCGGGCAGGGTGTCGTAGCGGGCCAACTAAGCCTGGGTGATTTGGTGCTGGTGAATACTCTGATGTTGCAACTATTTATTCCCCTGGGCTTTCTCGGCATTATTTATCGCATGCTTAAGCACACACTGGCAGATATGCAACAGGTGATGCTGCTTTTAAATAAAGAAGTGGAAGTTAAAGATGAAACAGGTGCCAGCGAACTAAAGATCCGGCGTGGCGAAGTGCGTTTCGAACAGGTGAGTTTTGCCTATCAGGCCGATCGGCCCATCTTACATGGGATCAGTTTTACCATTCGCCCTGGAGAAAAAGTCGCCGTAGTCGGTCCTTCTGGAGCTGGCAAGTCCACTCTGGCAAGACTCTTATTCCGTTTCTATGATGTGGATTCAGGACGCATTATGATTGACGGACAGGCTGTAAATAAAGTCACGCAAGATAGTCTGCGTCGCGCCATCGGCATCGTGCCGCAAGACACAGTGCTATTCAATGAATCTATTTATTACAACCTGTCCTACGCCAAACCAGACGCCAGCCGGGAAGATATCATTCAGGCGGCAAAACTGGCGCATATCCACGAGTTGATCGAAGAATTGCCGCAGGGTTATGACAGCATTGTGGGCGAACGGGGATTGAAACTGTCAGGTGGGGAAAAACAGCGCGTGGCTATTGCCCGCGTGATCCTGAAAAACCCGCCCATTCTTATTTTTGATGAAGCCACCTCCTCACTGGACTCACATTCCGAGCAGGCGATCAGTCAGTCTCTCGCCGAGTTGTCACAACAACATTCCACCCTGGTCATCGCCCATCGCCTTTCTACCATTGTCGATGCCGATGAAATTCTGGTAATGGAACGCGGACGCATCGTCGAACGTGGCCGTCATGCCGAACTACTGGCAAAGAAAACCCTCTATGCCCAGATGTGGGCCTTGCAGCAGCAGGAAGAAGAAGTCTCTGATCTACAAGGTTAATACTACAGGCTGGTTGTCTTTGTCGCTGCGGCGTATAATAGCGACTGGAAAATTAACTAAATTTGATGATTAAAAATGTCCGATACAGATATAAAAGCACAAATTGAAGCCGAGCTGGCGCAGGGCAGTTGCTCTGCCAGAGAACTGATCGCCCTGCAGGTTATCGGCGATAGTATGGAACCCGAATTCAAACACGGGGCAATTGTGGTGATTGATCAGGATGCCGCGATTCGGGATCGGGTCTATGTCCTGGTTATGATCGAAGGTGGTCTGGCATTGCGACAACTGCTGATTGAAGAACAGCGTTATATTATCCAGCCCCTGAATGATGCCTATATGCATGAACGACAGGAAGTATCGCAAAGTGACCTTAAAGGGGTCATCGTACAGCAAACACCACCCAAAGGACGGCGCAAGGATCGTATCCTCTATACCTATGAAAGTTGAGACATAAGCATATTTGAGACATTCTGTTCTTGTACCTTGGTACGAATTTGAGGGGACAACAGATGACTATAAATAAAAAAACCTTGACCATTGGCCTGCTGGCCCGTGCAGCAGACGTTAATATCGAGACGGTGCGTTATTACCAGCGTGTAGCACTAATTCAGGAGCCAGCTAAACCTCTTGAAGGTTATCGTCACTATCCAGCCGATACGGTTGATCGTCTGAAATTCATTAAGCGTGCCCAGCAACTGGGCTTTAGTTTAAAGGAAATTGCCGAGCTTTTAGAGCTGGGTAACGGACACTGCATGGATGTTCGCGTGCGTGCAGAAAAGAAACGCGCCCACATTGATCAGCAAATTAATGATCTCAAAAAATTACGCAAGACATTGGATAATTTAATCAACGCCTGTCAAACCGACAACGACATGACTCACTGTCCTATTGTCGAAGCTCTATCCGGTCAATCTTCGTAGCAACTCTTTTTCTCTAAAATAAACTACTTGCCGAAAGCGAACATCTAAATAAGCGTTCCAAATACTAGTACACTTTTGATCTGGTATTTGGAACAGAAATTTAGCCTGGGCTTCACTAAATGAAGCCCATCAAGCATTTTTCCTGCAAACAACGATAAACCCTGAAGATATTCGGTTTGACTCCGTACGCGGGTACGGGAATTAAACTTGCCATTAATTTCAAAATAAAGGGCAGTCACATGAATATCGTCAACGATTTGCATATTGCCATTGTCGGC
>JAADGZ010000102.1:4449-12949 GCA_013152045.1 Gammaproteobacteria bacterium | reverse complement strand
GAGAACGGGTCATGTGGTAGTCCTGAATTTATGTGTCATTTGTTATAGGTCAAAATAATAACGCAGAGAACGCGAAGGCGCGGAGACGCAGAGTAAATTTAACGTTTGTGGTACGCAGATGATAAAGCATATAAATAAGGCTGATATAATGATGAATTCATCTTTATTTGTTTATTCGAGTTAGTAAAAACTCTGCGTCTCCGCGCCTTTGCG
The DNA here is from genome assembly GCA_013152045.1 of Gammaproteobacteria bacterium. Lineage (GTDB taxonomy): Bacteria > Pseudomonadota > Gammaproteobacteria > UBA6429 > Thiohalophilaceae > JAADGZ01. Next base: position 12,736 of record JAADGZ010000102.1, on the reverse strand, counting down.
TCCTCCGCGTTAAGTATATGTGCTTTCTCAATCAAACATATACGCAAGTGTTGCCGCTGCTTGCCTGATATCTGTAGTGCCAAATATACCATGTATCACGGCCAGCATGTCGGCACCGGCGGCCAGTAATACACGGCCGTTTTCAGCGCTGATACCGCCGATGGCAACGACAGGAATAGTGAGTTGATGCTTTGCCTGTCGCAGGATGTCAATTTCAGCGGCGGGGGCATCGGGCTTGGTCTGTGAGGGAAAAAAACGGCCAAAGGCAACGTAATCCGCGCCAGCCTGTTCTGCTGCGCGGGCTTTTTCCAGGCTGGCATGGCAGGTGACGCCGATAATTTTATCCCGTCCCAGCGTGTGTCGTATGCTACCGATATCGCCGTCACTCTGACCGAGATGAACCCGTCGGCATCGGTTTTCAGCGCCAGTGCAGGATCATCGTTAATAATGAAGCGTACCTTATGCTGTTCACAGAGTTGCGCCAGGGCGAGGGCTTCGCGCTCTCGCCGACAGGTGTCGGTACTTTTATCCCGGTACTGGAGCAGGCGTGCGCCGCCGAGGATAGCCTGTTCAGCCTGGGTCAGCAGATCCTTGCCCATGAGTCGGCGATCGGTAATGACATACAGGCCGCGCAAGGTTCGACTCATTATGAATCTAGATGGTCTTCGGCTTCTTCCCTTGCCCAGAACAGGCGGTTGGGCAGATATTGCCCCATGCCTGGCCGCCAGCCGTGTTTCAGGCTTTCCCAGGTGTATTCCTGTGCTTCATTGATGGCGGAGAAAGGTTCGAGACCGTGCGCGAGCAGGGCGGCGATGCAGGCGCTGAGGGTGCAGCCGGAGCCATGATAGCTGTGCGGCAGACGTTCCCAGGAAAATACTTCCTGCAGGCGGTTGCCACTGTAGAGTCGGTTTTCGACATTGGCCGAGGCCTCGTCGGCGCCAGTGATTAGCACCATCTCACAGCCATAATCCATGATCTCCTGTGCGCAGGCATCCAGATTATCTGCCGCAGGAGCCAGCCGTCGTGCTTCCTCGGCATTAGGGGTGAGAATATTGGTCAGCGGCAGCAGCAGTTCGCAGAGCGCGTCTTCGCCCTCGGCTTCCATCATCTCGCCACCACCGCCCGCCTGTAGCACAGGATCAAGGATTACTGGAATATTCGGATAGTCAATTAACAGGCTATGAATATTTTCCATGTGCTCGATGCTGCCGAGCATGCCGATCTTGATGCTGTTGATCGGCATGTCTTCCAGCACTGCTCGGGCCTGTTCAATGATGATACTGTCGGTGGCCTGGTAGCGTGACAGGCTGACACTGTCCTGTACGGTTAGTGCGGTGATAATCGGGGCGGGATGACTGCCCATGCTGATAATGGTTTCGATATCAGCCTGGATACCGGCGCCACCGGTGCTGTCCAGACCAGAGAAGCACATGACGATGGGAAGTTTTGAGGTTTCTGGCATGGTTGTTTGTCCCATTCATGAGTCGGGGTAAACGGTATTGTATCACTCGTCCGGCCAGTATGTGGCGAGGAAATCCCATTTAGCTTATGGGCTGTATTTACCCGTTGATAACGTTGCTGGGAAGCAGAAAACGCTTATCTGTTTTGAGCATGAATTTTTCCAGTTCTTCGGCGCAAATGGCATGACTGAGGTAATAGCCCTGGATGCAGTCGCAGTCCCGCTGGATCAAATAATCAAATTGCTGTTGGGTTTCCACGCCTTCGGCAATCACTTTGATATCAAGGTTGTGGGCCATGGCGATGATGGCGTCAATCAGCCGCGCATGCCGAGGATCTTTTGAAATATTGGCAATAAAGGATTTGTCTATCTTGAGCATGTGCACGGGTAAGTCACGCAGGCGTGAGAGCGAGGAATAGCCGGTGCCGAAATCATCGATAAACAAATAGACGCCAATGTCACTCAGGCGGGAGAGGGTTTTCAGCCCCTGCTCGCTGTTCTGCATGATGGTACTTTCGGTGAGTTCCAGTCCCAGCCTGTTAGCGGGCAAACCGGCTTCGGCGAGTATCTGCTCGATCAGCACGCGCAGTTTATTATCATCAAATTGGCGCATAGAGAGGTTGATGGCGATGATGAAATCATCCAGCCCGTGCTCCTGCCAGAGTAGCATTTGTGCGATGGCCTGTTTCAACACCCAGCTTCCCAGTTGCAGGATTAAATCACTTTCTTCGGCAATGGGGATGAAGATTTCAGGCGCAATATTACCCATTTGCGGATGTTTCCAACGCAATAGCGCCTCAACACATTCGATTTTTCCAGACTTGAGATTGACGGATGGCTGGTAGTGAACTTCGAGCTGGTTATTTGTCAGGGCGTTGCGCAAGGCAGTTTCGAGTTCAAGGTTGTGCATGGCCTCCGAATTCATATGCGGTTCATAAAACAAGTAACCGTTTTTGCCCTTTTGCTTGGCCTGGTACATGGCCATGTCAGCATTTTTTAATAAGATGGAAATTTTATCGCCGTCAGTGGGGTAGAAAACGATACCGATACTGCCGCTGACATAAATTTGGTGACCGTTGAGATTAAATGGCTGAGCCATGGCTTTGAGCATCTGTCTGGCGATGTGCTGGGCTGTGTGCAGAGCCTTATTTTGATCATCTTCGGCTTGCAGGATAACGGTAAACTCATCGCCCCCCATGCGTGCCAGAGTTTCGTCAGCCTGTATGCAGTTAAGTAGGCGGGTGGCTAGTTTCTGTAATAACAAATCACCGTTATGATGCCCAAGTGAATCGTTAATAGGCTTAAAACGATCGATGTCAATGTAAAAAACAGGCAGAATTTGCTGTTTGCAAGAGGCCTGGACAATGGCTTCAGCAAGCCGTTGTTGGAACAGGGTGCGATTAGGCAGACCGGTTAGATCATCGAAATGGGCAAGTTGGTAAATTTGCTGTTCATACTGTTTTTTCTCGGTTATATCATTGCCGATAGAGAGAATCTCGATAGTCTTGCCCTGCTCATCCAGTATTGCCTTGTTATTCCATGTAATCCAGACGCGGCTACCATCTTTTTTGATATTCTCATTTTCATTTTGAATATAGTCGCCTGGATTTCGGCTAATATCTTCAATCATGTAGGCCAGATCGCGTCCCGTTGTTTCAATTTTGGGAACAATCGTTTCCATGACGTTTTTGTTCAGAATTTCTTCCTCGCTAAAACCGAAAAAATCCAGGGCATAAGGATTGATGAAATGAATCACGCCCTGCGTGTCCCAGCGCAGAATCATACTGTTGGCACTGTTCACCAATTGTTGATAAGGGCGATCCTTTGTCTGCGGGAGGGATGAATCGGCCACTAAATGCTGATTTAGTTGGCGGATGATCTGCATCAGACGGTAAATCACAAAGCCAAGCAGGGAAATGAACAGCAGGCTGACAGGCAATAGGGGATAGAGTTTGATATTTTGTTGCAGACACCAGCTGGTGAGCAGGCCAACAAAGACCAGAGTGCAGATAACCACTATTAGCAGTAGATGCCGGGTGGATTCGTATTTTGAAGGTGTACGTGGTGCTGACATGAATAGATGACGTTGTTGGACTGCCGCATTTTAGCAGCCCCGTGAACTTTGTGACATCAGATTAAAACTTTATTATCGTTGGAACTTGGTCATGATAATTATCTGGGCAATATCCAGACAATCAATTTTGTGGGAGGATGTTTATTCGTTTCACCGTGGGGGGTAGGAGTGGGACGCCGGTTAGTTGGCGTCCCTGCTGTGACGGTTGTTGTTCTTACTCGAACTGAAAAAACACAGGCAGTTTCAGTTGCTCAAAGAACAGTAACGTTGACCGCCTGTGGGCCTTTCTGGCCTTGCTCAACTTCAAATTCCACTTCCTGACCTTCGGCCAGTGTTTTGAAGCCGGGGGTTGATATGGCTCTAAAATGGACGAAAACGTCATTGCCGTCCTGTCTTTCAATAAAGCCAAAGCCTTTTTTTTCATCGAACCATTTCACGCGGCCTGTCGTTGTAGCCATTAGGTAATCTCCTGAATTAAATTGTAGTGTCTTCGTGTGTGTTATATAGCAACGCGGAAAGATGCAGGAATTACTTACGAACAGACAAGATGATATATTACGTGGCATCGAAATTGTACAGACATAAATAGCCGCTGTAATCTTTACCAGCATTTGAAGTTTAACGTATTTTTGAGCAAAGTAAAGGATGGATTTAGGTGCCAGAATGGCACTTAAGTGTGCGCCGTAAGTCTTTGGGAAATCGTATTTTTTCCCAGTTTAATGCTCGTAGAATGGCAGATGGAAGAAGAGGTATAAAATGAAAATATGGGTCGATGCGGATGCTTGTCCCGTGGTGATCAAGGATATTTTGTTTCGTGCAGCCAAGCGCACCAAGATACCGTTGACGCTGGTTGCTAATCACCTTCTGCATATACCGCCGTCACCGCATATAAATTTTCTGAAAGTGATGGCGGGTTTTGATGTCGCCGACAATGAGATAGTTAAACGGCTAGAGGTTGGGGATCTTGTTATCACCAGCGATATTCCATTGGCCGCTGAAGTGATTGAAAAAGGTGCTATGGCGCTCAATCCGCGAGGTGAATTGTATTCGAGTGAGAATATAAGATCGCTTCTTAATATGCGAGATTTTATGGATACCTTACGTTCCAGTGGAATAGGCGGGCCTGCGGCGCTAAGTCAAAGTGACCGCCAGGCATTTGCTAACCATCTGGATAAAATTTTAACACAGCATCGATAAGGTATGCGTTTACCATGCATGGAGTGGTTGTTTTATGGGACTATTGTTTCCTTCGGCGCTGGCGATCACGAAGCTGGCGTATGAGCCAGATCCAGCTACCGCTGGTAGCCAGAAATAACATCAGAACTGCTGCGGTATCCATAACATAAATACCATATTGTCCAAATATACGCCCACTATGCAGATCCAGAATGATTCTTTCGAGAGACAAGCCGTGACCGCGGTATTTTTTCAGCAAGCGTTGGCGCAGTGCGGCAGGTAGCTTTTCGCTATCAACCCAGGTGGTTATAGCCGCGGGGGTATTCTGCCAGGTGGTCAGATCTTGATCGGCGATATAAATGCCATGTGCAGCCATTACCGCAACCTGACCATCCTTGGTGATGCCGATGGCGTTGATAGCCGGTGGGATGCCTTCATTGGGACCAAGTTTTTCAATCAATTCACCTGCGGGGGTCAGCAACCAGATTTCACTCTTCAGCGCCATGACCAGCATATCGTTATAAAACAGAACGCCCAGTAGTTTTTCATCGCTCTCACCAATATCAATTGGTCCTAAAAATAAGCGTTCACCCCACTGGCTGAGCCAGCGATCGGATAGCGGATAACTGCGAATATTGTTTGGCGCGTGAATACCGTATTGATCTAATAGCCAGTCGTTGTTGACATAATGTGAATCGAGTTGCAGTTTTTCTGTGTGGTTCAGCATCAGCCCGGTCGTGGCGAGTATGAGTACCAGCACGGCCGCACTGAGGCCGATATAACGGTGCCAGATATACATGGACCGAAGTTTTCTAATACGTGGTTTTTTATGTTGGCTCATGTTTCAGGCCTTAATTTTTGGATTGGCGCTGTTGATCCAGGTACAGGGCCAAGCGGGCAAGCTTATCTAGTGCGCGTACTGAAAGTGTCGCTCCAGAAATGCCATCAATGTTATTGCTGAGCTGTAGATCGGGTTTTAATTTGGCCTGACTAAATTGGCGGGTGAAGAAGTCATGACGCACTTCATCGCCTCGGCTTTCACGAAATGCCAGCACCCGCAGGTGTTCGATTCGGCCTTCATTAATAACGATACCGATGGTAATGGGACGCTCTTTACCAATTTCCTCTAGCACCCAGGCGCTGCGTGTTGCCCTGGCCCAGTAACGTATACGTAGACGAGAGGGTTTGTGCTGCAGAATCTGTGTGGTGGTTTTACGAATATCGCCAGTGAGCCAGATCAAGCTGACCTTGGGTATATCCCCGGCGAAGGCTTGATTGAGAAAAGCGGCCTGGCTTTGGTAGACGCCTTTTGCGCTTGTATTAGCGATACAGCTGACAAAAATCAAAAGGCTTAGCAGGGGAGTATATTTTTTCATAAATAAAATCAAAAGCCGGTTTCAGACAAATGAAACCGGCCATTATCAAGGAAAATAGTCAGAATTAGAACTGATAACCGACACCGAGGTTAATGCCGTCAAATTCGTTTTTGCCGTTTGGTACAGATTGATTCTGGTAGTCAAATTTTAGCACCACATCTTCATGTGGCCAGTAATTGAAACCGACATCAAACTGTTTGTACTGGGTATTAGTGGCACTGTTGACCTGGTTATCCCACTGACTGCTGCGGGCAAAGACGCCGAATTTGGGGGTAAATTTCCAGGATGGTTCGACATACCAGCCGGTCTGTTTATCGGCACCCACGGCGGCCGGGCCATTGCCAGACAGGTTCCAGCTAGCATATAAACTACGCAGGCTGAACTGGCTAATTTGCCAGACGACATGCGCTGAAACCAGGTTTGCTGCACCGGCATTGGCATCCATGCCCTGGGTGATATTGGTTTGCTGCTGGAAGGCGGCACCGACTACCAGGCCGGGTACGCCGATCCAGTTCACTCTTACGGTGGCGGCAAGATTATTGGCGGGAGCGTTGCTAACGCCCTGGCGACCGCCGCGTACTGCGTAGTTGTTGCCACTTATCTGTAGACCACTGTGTACCGCCAGATCATAGCTGAAGCTATTGGCAAAGCGTCCAGTCAGGCTGACGCCGCCTTCGCGCCAGGTGGTGGGAATAATATATTTTTCTACATTATTACGCTCTACGCCATAGAAAGTCGGGGGCTCATGGGTTTCGTTGAGCAGGCCAACGGGTACAAGGATGATACCGGCGCGAGCGGCCATGTCTGCATTGAGGTCGAACTCCAGGAAGGCTTGCTCAACCGCGACTTCACCGCCGTTTGCTCCATTAGGTGTATCCTGGATCACCGCATGTTCTACCTCGAGTTCTGACCAAAAACGGATTTTGTCGCTGAACTCATGCCCCATGAACAGAATGAAACGATGAAAATCTATTTCCTTTTTATCGCTGCCGCCGATTTTTTTGTTACCCAGGTTGTTGTAATGCATTTCACCATAGCCACCTATGGTGGTTGCCCCCTTGCTACCGTGGTTACCAAAGGTGCGATCACGTAGCGAGTCCCCGGCTGCCACGCTGTGGTTGTGGGCCGCATCGGTTGTCCTTCCTGTGGAAGACGATTCCAGCATTTCAGCGGTGGCGTCCAGACGTTCCATAATAAGTTTGTTCTGAGCCTTGAGGGCTTCGATTTCTTGTTGCTGGCTGTCGTTGTCTGCCAGCGCCAGTGTCGGCAGACTGAATGTTGCAGCAAGCATTATTGTTAGTGTGCATTTACGCATGGTTATAAATCCTCGTCATTTGTATTTGTGCGAACTATAACAAATATAATTCTAAATGCAAACAATTCTCAATTAGATTGATTCCGAGTAAGAGGACGTTAACGTTGGGAAATGATGCCGCGCTGGTTAGCTTCGATAAATTGGATGATATGGGTCACTTCGTCGGTGGGGTTCGAAGCTTTCAGTTCTTCCATCGCCTGTTGCAGTTTTATCCCTGGCTGGTAGATCACACGGTAGGCCTGTTTGATTGCCTGACGTTGAGCTGAGCTAAATCCTGCCCGGCGCAAGCCGACGACATTAAGGCCCACGGCATCGGCGCGGTGGCCATCGGCCAGCAGGTAGGGAGGCACATCTCGGGTGACACCGGTGACGCCGGAAATCATGCTATAGGCGCCGATACGACAGAATTGATGGATCGCGGTTTTGGCAGAAAGAAAAATATGATCTTCCATTTCCACATGTCCGGAAAGGGAGGCCGTGTTGGCAAAAATATTGTGATCGCCGACGATGCAGTCATGGCCGACATGACACATGGCCATCATGTAGTTATGGCTGCCGATAATGGTGCCGTGTTCGCTTTTGATACCGCGACTGATATTGGCACCTTCACGGAAGCGATTGTGATCGCCGATACGTAGCGGTTTGCTATTTTCCTGAGTGAAACTCAAATCCTGGGGTTCGCAGCCGAGTACTACACCGTGATCGATCTGATTGTGGCGGCCCATGCGAGTGCCGCAGTAGATGCGTACGCCGCTGCTGATTCGGCAACCGCTGCCGATTTCCACATCGTCCTCAATAATCGTAAAAGGGCCGACTTCCACATCGTCTGCGATGCGCGCACCGGGGTCAATAATGGCGGTGGGGTGGATCATAGCTATTCTCTGTTA
>JAADGZ010000102.1:0-4404 GCA_013152045.1 Gammaproteobacteria bacterium | reverse complement strand
AGTCAAAAGGGTTTTACAATAACCAGAATAACGCAGCCCACCAGAATCAAAACAGGAAATTCATTATACCAGCGATAGAATACATGGCTGTGGCGGTTTTGATCGCGGGCGAAATCCTTGAGCAGTTTGCCGCAGTGCAAATGGTAAATAATGAGAAGGCCAACTAGCAGTAGCTTGACGTGCAGCCAGCCACTCTGGCTGTAGGCTGCCCAGCCATAGTCAAATAGCAGCCATAATCCGAGCAGAATGGTAGCCAGGCCGCCGGGGGTGGTGATGCCGTAATAGAGTTTGCGCTCCATGATTTTGAAGCGTTCACGGCTGGCCTGATCCTCGGCTGCCGCGTGATAGACAAACAGACGAGGTAAATAAAACAACCCGGCAAACCAGGTGACCATAAATATGACATGAAAGGCTTTGAGCCAGAGCATCGCTCAGGCCCTGGTTTTCGCCAGATAGGCTTGCGCCAGTGCTTCGTAAATGGGCACCGGGCAGACCAGGTGGGAGGCACCTTTGGCAATCAACGCGGTGGTCATCAGGGGGAATAGCATCGAGGGATCCGCATTCATTTCCATGACGATAATAAAGGCAGTAATCGGAGTCTGCACCACGCCGCTGAAATAGCCCACCATACCCAGAATAATCAGTGCTGGTGCAGGTGAGTCGGGCATCAGTAAGGCCAGATTCGCGCCCAGTCCGGCACCAACAGAAAGTGAGGGTGCAAAAATACCGCCTGGAATCCCGCTAAGATAAGATGCGGTAGTGGCCAGCATTTTCAGAAAAGGAAAAGCCAGAGAAGGCTGACCGCCATCGATCAGCTGGCGGGCGGCTTCATAACCGGTGCCAAAGGTCTGACCATCACTACTGAAGCCAAACAGCGCGATGAGCAGACCACAAACAAAAGCAAGGCTCACTGGGTGACGCGTGGCGAGTGGTGTGAGTAAGCGCATTCCCTGAACCAGACTGGTGCTGAACAGGCCGCCGAGCAGACCGCCGCCAACGCCACAGATCAATACTGCTAGCCAGGCAGAGGACAGCGGCAGGGTCGCGCTGGATTTACCGAAATAGGTATAGTCCCCAAGGATCACCAGAGCTACCAGCCCAGCCAAAACTACGGATACAACTAGAGTACCACTGGTACGTTTATCGAAGGTGCGACCCATTTCCTCAATAGCAAACATGATCCCCGCTAATGGCGTATTAAAAGCGGCAGCAATGCCGGCTGCGCCGCCGGCAAGGATCAGACTGCGGGTCATGTCTCTGCCGCGAAACAGAGCCACATGGCGCAGAGAATACATGATTGAAGTGGCAATATGCACGGTTGGCCCTTCGCGGCCGATAGAGGCACCGCAGAGCAGGCCGAGACTGGTGAGAACAATTTTGCCACCGGCCACTTTCAGTGAGAGGACTTTGTCGACCAGGGATTGCTGACGCATTTCCAGTGCTGCGATAGCCTGGGGAATGCCGCTGCCTTCACTACCGTTGAAAAAATTGCGCGTCAGCCAGGCGATCAGGGCCAGACCAAATGGCGGCAGGGCATAGGCTATCCAGGGCTGGTTGGTATAAAGCTGATAAAAATGTTTGTCACTGAAACTGCTTAGCATGGCGAAGGCAGCGGCGGTGACGCCAATCATCAGTGCTCCACCCCAGAAGGCGATGCGTAGGCGCAGTTTGCGCGGGGAAAAATAATGTCGTTTGGCGCGTTTCAGATGGTGTCGGTACATAGCCCGCAATTCTAGCACGGTTGTAGCGCAGTTCATAAAGCACTACTTAAATATTTTAAAGGCCCTTTATATTGATAGTCTGGGTTTGAATGATCAGGATCATTGGTTTTTACATTTACTTAATGAGTTAAATGTAATGAGTGCAAAGTTTTCGTTAAAATCGTTAGCCTTGTTTATTATAACGACTTACAGATGTAGTTGGTTATGCGCTTAATCCTAAGATAAGGAATAAGTGTTCCGCGTCCCTGTCCAGTCAAAACCGTTCGCCCTGAGCTTGTCGAAGGGCTAACCACGAACCTAAAATTTTGTGACAGGAATTTGGAATACTTATCTAGATGGCGAAGCCGGGATAATGCTGGGATGACTGTTCGAAATAGTACCAGTGGATATCGCCCATCATCAGCCACTGCATTAAAATGAATCCAGCCAAGCCCAACAAAGCCATGACGATGGCGGCCAGTATTGCTGCGGCAAAGCTGTCGACTTCAAAGTCACGTACCATGTGAGCGCTAATCCAGAGTGTGAAGGCGTTGACCACCAGCGCGAACAGACCGAAGGTCAGTACCGTCAACGGCAGGGTTAACAGCCACAGTACCGGGCGGATGAAGGCATTAATCAGTCCCAGCACCAGTGCGGCCTTGAACAGGCTGGCAGTAGATTTTATATGGATGCCAGGCACGATTATGCTGGCAATCCAGAGTCCTATGGCGGTGACCAGCCAGATAAAAATGATGCCTGCAAGCATGTGGGATATTCCTGACGATGTTGTTAATGAGCAGACTATACTTAGCGTAATTAATTCTGACAAGCGAGATTGTCAGAATTAATTGCACCAAGATGGGGATGTCAGGGACCGTCTTAATGAATCAGCTTGTCCTCGTGCTGATTGAGGGAGGGGATTAATTTATACGCGATTCAGATTCTGATATAGGTCCAGCCTTCACGCTGACGCTTGAGCACTTCGCTGAGAGAAGAACGAACCACGCTGGCATTGGGAATCAAGTCTAGTTTGATGCCTTTTGTTATTCGCAGGCGTTCGATTGCCTGGGCGCAGGCGGTGACATACAGGTTGTCATAGCGAGTTTGAAGTTTCTGCAGACGCTGGGCCGGAGCAGAACCGACATTATCCACTATTTTCAGTCCAGGGCCATTGGCGAGAATCTCGACAAAAACTTTTTCACCGCTTTTTCGGCTGGCTTTGAGCAGGTGTTCGGTTTCTTCCAGCATGATATTCAATCGGTATTCATCGCCAGTACTAACATGGAGCATTATTTTGCGTGCCATCTTGGAATTGGCAACCTGAGGTGGTTGCACTGCACGCGCCAGATCTAGCAGGCTGTTATTTGGGGCCAGCTCCTGATGACTAAACCAGCCCAGCAGGGAGCTGACCACTACCAGAATGGTGGCGGCCACCATGTTACGTAGAAAATTGGGCCTGGGTTGGCTGCGTAACGGGGTCTGGTAACTCGGAGGTAGATCTACCGATTGGTAAGTCAGCTTGATCAGATCATGCGTTTTTTGTAATTCGCAGGCGCGTTTGCGCAGGGCTTCATCGTGGCGAAATATCTCGAAAGCCTGCTGCTTTTCGGCAAGATCTATTTCATTGTCAATAAACGCGTTCAAACGTTCATCAGAAAAATCAGTGCTCATTTTACTCTCCGCAGAATGGTTGCATTGTATTCGGCATTACTGGGATTCTGGAACAACTTGCCGGCCAGCGATTTACGCGCGCGACAGATCCTGCTCATTACTGTGCCGATAGGGATTTCAAGAATATCGGATACTTCAGAATAACTCAGACCCTCCAGATCGATCAGTGTCAGCACTTGACGTTGCCCTAAGGGTAGATCGGCTACCGCCGAGTGAACAAAGGTGTTTATTTGATATTGTTCATGTAGTGTTTCCGGGGTGTGTTCATCAGTAAAAATGTAGTCGTCGATGTTCTCCATAATTCGGTTGCGTGATAGGTGATTACGCCAGGTATTGATCAGGATGCGGAAGGCCCAGTTGTCAAACTGCTCAATGTTTTTTAGTTGCTTTTCACTTTTGAATGCTTTGGTCAGTGTTTCCTGTACCAGATCATCTGCCAGATCACGCTGATGACACCATGAATAGGCAAGCCGGAATAATCGTGGCCGAATATTTTCCAGTTTGCAGATAAACTCTCGATTCTTACCAAACAGTTTGAGATAGGTCATAGTTTTATACTTTTGTTGTGTGGGTGTCGTTAATATCTGCACGGATAGCTATATTAATGACGGTTAATACAGTTACATTTTCTCCCTATACTTAAGCATGACACAGCTGCTCTCAAATTATTCCCTGTTGCAATAAAAATTATTGGAGTTATATCGTTATTCACTTATATAGGTGGGCTAAGGGATTGATTTTCTTTGTTGCGCATATGATGAGTGAGTCGTGACTTAAGTTTGAGTTTGATCTCCTAAAATTCAATCCCCTGCCTTTTCTGTGTCTTGATATTTTATCTGTCGCTCTACGATTTTCAGACTCGAGGTTTATTTCCTGCGCGTAAGCAGAAAATATTTTCAGCCGGATGGAATAAAAGCAATACCTGTTGTGTTTGTATTTTTCATCAGGAGTAAATGTCTGTGACGTTAAACAGTAGTTTTGTTAATGGCGTGAACGTTCTTTAATTTTAGAACAAAAGTTTTGCATAAGGATG
>JAADGZ010000112.1 GCA_013152045.1 Gammaproteobacteria bacterium | reverse complement strand
AGAAAGTAGCCAAAATAGCCAAAACTATGATATTGGTTCCACGATGAAAAAAATCACAGCGAAAGATGCTAAAAACGGTTTTGGCAGGCTCATTGATACGGCCAGGGCGGAACCCGTCACGATAGAAAAGCATGGCAGGCCTGTGGTAGTGGTTTTATCTGTCGAGGAATATGAAAGGCTCAGGCAACGGCAGAGTAAAAAAACGATATCCTGATGTTAAATGTTTCACCACCAATACGTAACAACAAGTTTTAGCCTCGGGAAAATATTAATGGCACAAACGGTTCTTGCAGAGAGTACGGATTATTATCGATTAGACGCCGCTGGTAAACTGGACCCGAAAAGGCGTTCGGCACTGGGGCAGTTTATGACCCCGATCCCCATTGCGCGATTTATGGCTTCCCTGTTTGATGATTGCACAGTAAACAAGATATCGCTTCTTGATGCGGGGGCAGGTGTTGGTTCCCTTAGCGCGGCATTTGTAGAAGAAATATGCGCACGTAAAAACAAGCTTGCCGGTATTGATATCACTGCCTATGAAATCGAGCCGGTAATGCTTGATTACCTTGAGGCGACCATGCGGGATAGCCAGATATTGTGTTCTCATTCCAGTATATCCATGACCACTCACATCAAAACGAATGACTTTATAGAAGATAGCGTAGAGCTTCTGTCTCATGATTTATTTCAGAGGCGCATGGCAGGGGAGGTCTATTCACATGCCATTCTTAATCCGCCCTACAAAAAAATAAGCTCGGCCTCTGATCATCGAAAATGGTTGCGTGGTGTTGGTATAGAAACATCCAATCTTTACACGGCCTTTTTGGCTTTAGCGATTAAACTTTTAAAACCTGGCGGTGAGGTGGTTGCAATTATTCCTCGCTCATTTTGCAATGGTCCATATTTCAAGCCGTTTCGTGAACTGCTTTTAAGCGAGGTGGCAATTCGTCATATTCATGTTTTTGAATCGCGCTCACGCGCATTCAAGGATGATGAGGTCTTGCAGGAAAATATTATCTTTCACGGTGTAAAAGGTGGTAGGTCTGATGAGGTTGTGATCACGGCCAGCCCTGGCTCCGGTTTTGTTGAAGATAACGATACCGGTAAAATTGTTGTCCCTGACATGACATACAGGAGTGTTTCCTTCAATAACATTGTCAAGCCGGATGATCCGGAAAAGTTCATTCATATTGCCACAAGTGAAATGGATCAGCGCATTTTTGACCGGATAAGTGTATTTGGACACAGCTTGCCGGATTTGGATATTCAGGTTTCAACAGGGCCAGTCGTTGATTTCAGACTGAAAAATGATCTTCGTATAACACCTGAAGAAGGCTGCGCACCTTTGCTTTATCCGGTGCATTTTAAAGATAACCGTTTTGTCTGGCCGAAAGAAAGCAAGAAGCCCAATGCGATTCATGTTTCTGAAGAATCGCGTAAATGGTTGTGGCCGAATGAGGGACGCTACGTTGTAACGCGCCGTTTTACATCAAAAGAAGAAAAACGCCGTGTGGTGGCTTGTGTTTATGATAGCTCCCCATCCGGTGAGCTTGTCGGCTTTGAAAATCATCTAAATGTCTTTCATAAGAACCAGAAAGGCTTACCTGAAGCAATCGCAACCGGTCTGGCAGTTTATTTGAATAGTACATTGGTTGATAAATATTTTAGACAGTTCAGCGGGCATACACAGGTTAATGCAACAGACTTGCGCATGCTCAATTATCCCGATAGCAAGACCCTGAAGGCTTTGGCAAAAAAAGCAGGCGGTGTTATTCCGGGGCAGGAAGAAATAGACAGAATAATAGAAGAGGAAATAAAAAATATGGCAGGCAGCACTCAAAATGATCCATTAATGGCTCAGCAAAAGACCGATGAGGCGTTGTCTATAGTAAAAGCCTTGGGAATGCCGCGCGGACAGCATAATGAACGCTCCGCGCTTACGCTATTGGCCATATTAAACCTCAAACCAGAAAATGACTGGGCAGATTGTGAACGGCCTTTGATCGGCATCACCCCCATCATGGAATTTTGCCGTGATCATTACGGTAAAGAATATGCTCCCAATACCCGTGAAACCTTCCGGCGCCAGACGATGCACCAGTTTGTTGATGCCGGAATTGCCGTTTATAATCCGGATAAGCCGGACAGACCTGTTAATAGTCCAAAAGCGTGTTATCAGGTCAGTACGGAAGCGTTTGATGTGATTGTTACTTACGGCAGTAATCAATGGGACGTTAAACTTAAAATTTATTTAGAACAGAAAGAAACATTAGCGCAGCGTTATGCCATGGAAAGGGAAATGCAAATGATCCCTGTAGAAGTCGCGAAAGGCGAGGAAATATCTTTAACGCCTGGTGCGCATAGCCAGCTTATCAAAGACATCATAACCGAATTTGCACCGCGGTATGCGCCTGGAAGTGAGGTGATCTATGTAGGCGATACCGGCGATAAGGTTGGTTATTTTCAACGCGAAGGCTTGGCCGGGATGGGCGTAGAAGTTGATAAATACGGCAAGATGCCGGATGTTGTTCTCTATTTCCCTGAAAAAGACTGGCTGCTTTTGATTGAGTCCGTCACAAGCCACGGGCCGGTTGATGGCAAGCGCCATGGTGAACTCTCAAAGCTTTTTGAAAATTCAAAACCCGGCCTTGTCTATGTAACGGCATTTCCTGATCGCGGAATTATGTCCAGGTATATAACGGAAATATCATGGGAGACAGAAGTCTGGGTGGCAGAAGCGCCAACGCACATGATTCATTTTAATGGAGAACGTTTCTTGGGCCCGTATGACAGGAAATAGTGATATGAAGGATCATGTCAGGAGCAGGTGGTGACTATAAATTTAATCTCTTTGGGTTTAATTCCCCGCAGCTTGCTGCGTAAGTTTTTTGTTCAAACGTCTAAGCGTTTGAGCTGGCAGTTGTAATACCCCGCTTCGCGTAGCGAAGTCGAGGTCAGCATTAACGAGTTGAAACATTATCGGGAGCATTTTGTCAGATTCTGGTCTCTCGAGATTAATCCTGCAGCTTCTCACAATCCCGGTTTTCAATAGCAAGCCAGCGGAGGGTATTATTAATATCATCAGATGACTGCCTTGCAACAAAACATCAAAGAATGCCGACAAAAAGCAGATTAATGCGACAGATATAGAAATACATATACAAAAGACAGATACAAGAAATAAACCCAATGAGTGAATTACCCGTAATGACAAACGAAACCCTCACCTCCTGTAGCCCCACAGAACTGATCGACATCATGGTCGAATATGAAGACAGAGTGCCGCGCAACGTGATCGACGAATGCGCGCGGCGTGGTGAACAAATGCTGGACTCCCTGGCACCCATTGCACAACCCAATGACGAAAGAGCAGCCGAAACCCCGGGGTACTGGTGGTTGCGCCTACATGCCGTGATGATCCTCGGACTGATGCCTGGCGAAGCTGCGGGTCATGTGTTGGTGACATTTATTCACGGTATGGACCGGGATGAAGATGATAACTTGCAAGACTGGTTTAGTGGTTACTGGCCAGCTCTTATGCACAACAAACCGCCATCAGTCATTGCACTTCTGCATGACATGTACGCAGACAAAAAAGTTGACTGGTACATACGTACCAACATAACAGAAGTTGTGATCAGCAGTGCGCACCAACAAGGCGGAATGGTCCTGGAAGAAACTCTGGATCGGGCAGCACAGTTTGTTGCAGACGAAGAGGAAGACTGGGACTACCGGTTTGCTACTGCCAATAACTTGCTGGATTATCCCCGTGATCGCCATCGTGCACTGATAACGACATTATCTGCCCGGGAATATGCTCTTGCTGCTTATTTCGATGACGAGGAAATCAATCAGGCTTTTGCGCGCGGAACAGATGTACCCATAAGGGATAACTTTAGCAACCCTTGGCGTTTTTACGAGCAAGAGGAAATAGAGCGACGACAACGTCGCTGGGAGGAGGAATATCAACCGCAAGAAGAAAGCAACAGTGCGCCTGATGATTTCCCAAGGCTGAGTTTTAATCATTACCACCAGGAGACCTACCAGCGCGAAACGCCAAAGGTGGGTCGTAATGAGCCCTGCCCGTGTGGTAGCGGTAAAAAATATAAAAAATGTTGTTTGGGGAAGGCGGAAAAATAAAAAACGTGTACGTTCCTTAATTCATTACGCATGATTTATATGAAGATTTTTAAAGTCCTCGACAGGCGACAGGGGACCCGTATCTGGAAGGCTGTGACCTGAAGGTGTGAGCTTTAATTTCTTCTTGTGTCAAAGATACAAAAAATGGTTGACTCTTTGTGTTTCGCAGACCACACTCACTGTCATGAATTTTTCTCACACAGCAATTCGACGCGCCATGCTTTGGCTACCCCTACCGGTAGTTAAGGTCACTTGTCTGTGTGAGCCGGAGAAT
>JAADGZ010000291.1 GCA_013152045.1 Gammaproteobacteria bacterium | reverse complement strand
GGGCCATATAGCCATTGGTGGTATCATTGGCGCTGACAAGATAGGCTATCGTCTGATTCCTATGATCAAGAACAGGTAAAACAGAAATGCTATAAACTCTATTATTCAACTTGCGGATCAGTGTTTTTTGTTCCGCTGTGATGCTCGTCGGATCCAGATTGAGCTCGCTGAACAAACCGTCATGGGTACTGTATCCAAGCCTGCCAGACTGGCCGACTATGAAAACTTCTGCCGCTTCTCTTTGCTTAAATTTATTCAGTGCATGATGCAAATCGCGAGCAAATACCCCCGCACCAATCAATTGCCCCTTAGCGAACAGAGGCAAGACGACCAGGGCAAGCGGATGACCATCATTGTCTTTCTCGATCCCACGAGAAAACTTCCGGCTTTGCAGTACCTCATTCACCAACATCCTGTCGCTGGCAACAGATATGTTGGTCGATGAAGAAAACAACACTCTGCCCGAAACATCGATAATCTGCATGTGGGAAAAAGTATCTTCCGACTGGGATTCAAAAATGTCGGTTGCAATGGTCTGCATCTCTTTTTTGTCGCCCGCCTGCATGGCCGCATATAACCCCGCCGTTTTGAATACCTCGGCTACCTCGATTTGAGCATCGGCGGTAAGCCGCTGCAAATCATTAAGCACAATTTCCTGCCAAAGCATTTTTTTCTCATGCACCGTCACCTCAGTAAACTGTTTTATTGTCTCACTGTGGCGAAGCTGTTCTGCAATCAAGACCGCCAACGCGACTAACACCAACGTCACAACGGTTATCAGGGTAAAACGGGTTTTCAATGTCATTGTTTACACGTCCATCTGTAGTGGCAATAATTCTCTCGCTGGCAAAATAAGCATCGCCAGAAGTATCCCGACCAGAATTATCGGTATTTACGATGTTATAACGACTGATTGCGCAAAATATTTAATTCCATTGAAATAATGAGTGCTCTGCGGCGTTAAATATGTCCTTTACCTTATATATGCCTTGACCTCAGCCAGGGATTTCAATACCATCTAAATGATATTGATTAACATTTAGATTGATTTTAAGGATACGTTTATGACTGTGCGCCTTTTTCTTCCCAAAGCCATCCTCCTGATGCTTTCCCTGTTTGCCGCCAGTCAGGCCTGGTCGCGGGAATACCCGGCCGGAGTGCCAAAACAACGTAATGGCATGGAAATTACCGCTATCTATCTACAACCGGTACGCATGGCCCCAGCCAACATGATGCGGCCATCAGAAAAATCGGATATTCATCTTGAAGCCGATATCCGTGCGCTAGACACGAACACTAGCGGTTTTGCTGAGGGTGATTGGATCCCCTATTTACAGGTGAAATACGAGTTGCAGAAAAAGGGTTCAGACAACGTTGTCCGCGGTGACTTCATGCCGATGATCGCCAATGACGGTCCTCATTATGGCGATAATGTCAAACTCATGGGACCGGGCAAGTACATGCTTAAATTTACGATTTATCCACCCAATGCAGCGGAAAATCCCGCCGGTAAATACTTCGCCCGCCACACGGATCGTCTCACCGGCATACCTCCGTGGTTCAAGCCGTTTTCTGTGAAGTATGAATTCATCTATGCCGGGATCGGCAAACGTGGCGGTTACTGATTTAGGCTGACTCTTCGCGTAAAGCAAAAAATGAACATCGTAGCTCTGCCAGGAGCAGATATAAACTTACCAGCCCGGTGGTTATAACCACCCTGCGGCGGCTTAACTATTATCTAAAGAGAGCCAATATGAACAGAATCCGTCTTGCCTCATTACCTTTTGCATCCTTACTCTTCGTTGGCAGCCTGCTACTTTCCTTTGCCGCCCAGGCGGCGTTGCCAACCTATAAACTAATTATCAAAGATGGTCGCTTTGAGCCAGAAACTATCACTGTCCCGGCCGGCATCCGTTTCAAAATTGTGATTACCAACCAGGGTCCCGGTGCGGAAGAATTTGAAAGTAAGAAGTTGCGCAAAGAATCGGTGATCGCCGAGGGTGTGACTCGTTCTCTTGTATTCGCCCCGCTGAAACCAGGACGTTATCGTTTCTTCGGCGAATTTCATCCAGACACGGCACAAGGACATATCGTGGCGAAATAAACTGAGTAGAAAAACTGCGGAGAACAATTATGGGCAGCACAATATTTATCGTCTGGCGTGAAAGTATCGAGGCCATGCTGGTAATCGGCATCCTTTATACCTGGTTGAAAAATCAACCCGATACCGGTCGCGGCATGCACTTTCTCTGGGGCGGCGTACTGGCAGGCATTGTTCTGGCCGTGGCTCTGGCCTTCATCATGCTGAAGGTACAAAGCGAACTGGCGGGAACGGCACTGGAATATTTTCAGATTGCTATCATGCTGATCGCTGCTGCGCTGATCACCCAAATGGTACTGTGGATGCGCCGCCATGGACGCACGCTCAAACGCGATCTGGAAGCCGGCATGCAACGCGCACATGAGCAGGCCAACTGGTGGGGCATGGCGACACTAGCCGCCATTGCCGTTGGCCGAGAAGGTGCCGAAACTGTAATTTTTCTCTATGGCGCAGGTCTGGCACAAAACGGCGATGCCCAGCTGCAATTCATTGCCGCCGCAGTTGGCGGCTTTGTTCTCGCCTTTTTCAGTTTTTGGCTACTGTCTCTGGGTAGCCGATTTTTCTCCTGGAAAGTATTTTTCCGCATCAGCGAAACCCTGTTGTTGTTGCTGGCCGCAGCCTTGCTGGTCGATGGCGTAGATCGCATGATAGGCCTCGGCTGGTTACCGGCACTGGTTGATCCCGTCTGGAACAGCAGTTTTCTGCTCGATGACAGTAGCCGTCTGGGTGGACTCATCGCCGCCTTTACCGGCTACCGTGCCCAGCCAGCCCTGATGCTGCTGCTGATCTATGCCGCTTACTGGCTGCTAATCAGTTTTCTGCTACGCCGGTCCACCGAACCCCGTTCCCCTAAAACTCAAATACAAAAAATAAACCTCAAGCCTGGAAGCCTGCCTCATGAGTGAAATTGCCGAGCGTTTGGCTCTTCCCCGTCGCCCCTGGCTGCAACGCCTGGGCGACGTCATGCAAGCCAGACGCAATCTGATCCAGGCCATCCAGTGGATCGTGGTGATCTTTTATTTCAGCCTTTTAATCTGGCCAGCCTTTCTACCCCTGCCCAAAGATTACGCGCATTTTTATGAAAATCTGGTCCTCTTCGCTCAGTTTCTTTTCTGGGGAATTTGGTGGCCCTTCGTCATGCTCAGCATGATCTTGCTGGGACGAGTCTGGTGCGGCGTATTCTGCCCTGAAGGCGCCTTGAGTGAGTGGTCGAGCCGCTACGGTCTGGGGCATACCATTCCGCACTGGATGCGCTGGGGCGGCTGGCCCTTCGTCGCCTTTGTCCTCACTACCGTATATGGCCAACTGATAAGCGTCTATGAATATCCAAAGGCGGCTTTGCTGATCCTTGGCGGCTCCACCATTGCGGCCATGCTGGTCGGTTTTATTTATGGCCGTGGCAAACGGGTCTGGTGCCGCCACCTGTGCCCGGCTAACGGGGTTTTCTCTCTGCTCTCACGGCTGGCACCAATACATTTCCAGGTAGATCGGGATACCTGGAAACAGGCACCACGGCGCACACCGGCAGTGGACTGTGCACCACTGATCAACATCCGCGCCATGACCGGTAACAGCGCCTGTCACATGTGTGGCCGTTGCAGTGGATACCGCAATGCTATCAGCCTGGAAACCCGCTCCCCAAATGCAGAGATTCTTTCTATTGAAAAGAAAGATGCTAACCACTGGGACATTCTGCTACTACTATTCGGCATGCTCGGCGTGGCCACCGGCGCCTTCCAGTGGTCGGCTTCCCCCTGGTTCATACAAATGAAACAGAGCATTGCGCAATGGTTGATCGAGCGCGACAGTTTCTGGATGCTGAATGACAACGCACCCTGGTGGCTGCTAACCCATTATCCCCAAACCAATGACGTATTTACCTGGCTGGACGGTGCCAGCATCCTGCTTTATATCGGTGCGATGGCCTTCAGCATCGGCGGCCTAATCCTCGCAGGACTCTGGCTGGCCGGACGCATTCTTAAAGAAAAAGAAGCCCTGCCCTGGCGTCTGGGCTATGCCCTGACACCGCTAGCCGGACTTAGTATTTTCCTCGGCCTGTCCTCACTAACCCTGAGTATGATCAAAGCCGAACATATCGAACTAATCGGTATTGCAGAATTACGCGCCAGCCTGTTAATCCTGGCCTATATCTGGAGCGCATCCCTGCTCTGGCGTCTGCTAATAAAGCATAAAATAGCCCGCTGGCGACAACTTGCCGCCTGGGCCATCATCATGAGCAGCGCCAGCCTGGTAGGTTTAAGCTGGGTTCTGATGTTTTATGTTTGGTGAGTTAGAGGCCTCGTATAAGAACATTTTTCTG
>JAADGZ010000131.1 GCA_013152045.1 Gammaproteobacteria bacterium | reverse complement strand
TGAAGGGCACTGGTAATAAGCTCTTCCTGCAGACAAAGGCCATCGATCAACATGAAACTAAAGCTATTGTCAGCGCAAGGTTCTTTATCATCTGGTCTTAGCCTGGATAGCATTGTGCGGCCAAGTTCTTCACCCTGAGCAAAGCCAAAACTATTTAGATCATCAATGCATGTGGTTACTACTTCGAACTTGTCTGCAGCAAGACTAAGCCCGGTCAATGATCCGTGCAAATATCCCTTCGGTGTGATCTCACCCGCTGTGGTGCAACCGATAAGATTGATGTCTCCAAAGTGGCGTGTCAATTCGGAGGCAAGGATATCCAGATTGTAATTTGGCGAACAGAAGAAGACTGCGAAAGCGATATCAGTTTGGTAAATCGCATCATACAGTTCCCTTGCTGCGAGTGCAGGACTGGTTGATTGTGAAACACCTTTGCGAATATTTATATGCATCCCTTCATCCATAATAATTAATGGTAATTATTTTTTATCTTACATAAGGGCCTTATTTGTACTGGAATATTTACTAACTATTCTGACTTAAATCTCTCTGGGTGTAATTCCCCGCTGCTTGCAGCGAAAACGGTAGGATGGGTAGAGCAAAGCGCGAAGTCCAGTAGGGAAACCCATCAGCACGCAACAACTTAATACCCCGTCAGCTTGCTGCGGGGTAGTTTATTACTAGCTAAACTGAAAACTGGGCAACCAGTCCCTGAAGTTCGCCCGCCATGCGTGCCAGATCTTTACTGGCAACTGATGTTTCTTCTGCACCACTGGCGGTTTGATTGGCCATATCATTAATCTGCACGATGTTTCTATTAATTTCCTCGGAGACCGCGCCCTGCTCTTCGGCGGCACTGGCGATCTGCGTGCTCATGTTATTAATGCGTGTAACTGCATTGGCTATAGTGGAGAAGGCGTTACCGGATTCGCTGGCATGTTCAACGGCGGCCTGAGCCTGTTCCTGGCTTTGCTTCATTACCAGTACTGCCTGACGAGAACCGCTTTGGAGTTTCTCTATCATCTGGTTGATATCTTTAGTCGACTCCTGGGTGCGTCCGGCCAGGGTGCGCACTTCATCGGCAACTACCGCAAAACCTCGCCCCTGTTCACCGGCGCGGGCCGCTTCGATGGCGGCATTCAGGGCCAGTAGATTGGTTTGTTCGGCGATGCTGGTAATGACATCCATGACCGAGCTGATCTCTTTGCTATACTGCTCTAGATCATGAATAGTTTGTGAAGAATGTTCAATTTGTTCCGCCAGCTTGTTGATTTGTTCAACTGCCTGACTAACTATTCGACTGCCATTTTGCGTATGATCATTCGCTTCACTCGCCGCATTGGCGGTATCGTTAATATTCCCGGCGACTTCCTGTACGGTGGCCGTCATTTCGTTCATGGCTGTGGCTACTTGTTCGGTTTCCAAGCGCTGTTGTTCGATAATGGTGCTGCTCTGGGTGGTTATCGCCGACATTTCTTCTGATGCGGCCGATAACTGTTCGGTTGTATCTGAAATTTGAGAGAGCATTCCCAGTAGTTTTTGGCGCATGCCATTCATGGCGCCGAGCAACTCTCCGATCTCATCTGTGCTGTCCACCTCGATAGCTTGGCTGAGATCACCCGAGGCAATAATAATGGTCCGGCGAATTGCGTTGACAATAAAATTTGCAATAAACAGGCTTATAATTACGCCCAAAATAATACTCATGAGCGAGATGATTCCAAGCGTAGAAGTGGCTGCCAGCTCATGATTATCGGCACGCTGAGCGCTGGCCTCGGTGAAATGTCCAATGTTGTCTAACAGGGAATTTAGCATCTTATCCAGCTTGTCTTCTTCTTGCTCCACTTTGTCAGCATGTTGCTCCGCGAGATTTATGTTTCCCTGACGGATAGCAGCAAATGTACTATGGGCCTTCTGTACATAGTTCTGGTGCTGTTGCTCAATATTGTCCAGCGCCGGGCCAACGGACTCAATTTTTTTGAGTGCGCTGCCTGATGTCGATTTTCTGGCTAGCTTAAGTAGCGAGTGAACCTCAGTCAGGATTAGCTTGATATTTTCAGTACCATCATTGAAGGCATTTATGGCTTTATTTAAATGGGCTGTCTCGGTATCCGTTTGCGGCTGTATAGCACCATAATGCAGGCTGCGTTCAAACTGGAGTACCTGTTTTTGTTGATAGGTTGCAATGGCTGTGAGTTTTTCCGTGAGCGGAATATCCTGCTTGGCAATTGCCGATAGCTCACAACCTATGTTGTTCATGGTATAAATAGCATACGTTGAACTCAGAATCAGCAGTATAAGAAGGACCCCTGAATTACTCAGTAGTTTTGTCCTTAGCGATAAATTTTTCAGAAACTGTTTCATACTTTGCCCCCCTTGGGATCAGTCTATTTCACTTAGGATGTCCGTGCTAAAAGGGAGAATCCATCTTTGGTCAGTGACCAGTATTATAATTTTGAGGGCGAGACATCAGTCTGGCGTTACCGAAGACAGAGGCGGAGGTGGATGGCCGGTGTCTATTGGCTTTAATCGACTGCATTTTGTAAACCTTTAGGATTTTTATGGCTTTTCTGTAGTCAGTTGGTTAAAGGTGCCCCAGGCTGCCAGAATATCTTGCGCGACACTTTTTACCTTGCGTCGATCAGAGCGTGCCTTTCTTCGTAGCAGCTCAAACGCATCCTGTCGTCCCAGGTGGTGGCGCTCCATCAGCATGCCGACTACGACGTTGACCAGGTTGCTGGTTTCCAGCGCGCCATCAAGACGTTTATTGGTGTCCTGGAGTTGCTGGATTTCCTGTGCCCTTTTCAAGGCTGTTTCAATCGTGGGAATGACCTCGGTTACTTCGAGCGGTTTTATCAGGTAGCCCAATGCGCCTACAGAAACAGCTTGTTTCACATAGGCCTCATCAGTATGGGAGGAGAGAAAGATCGAGGGTATGCACATATATTTTAAGCTCTGAGCGGTTTCGAATCCCGACTGTCCCGGCATGCATATTTCCAGGATGGCCAGATCGGGTAGCCACTCATTAGCGGCAAGTTGAAGCGCCTGTTCGCCACTATAAGCAAGACTTACTTCATAACCGATATCCTTTAAACCATGGCTAAGATCGGCAAGTATGAGGCCATCATCGTCAACCAATAATAATTTTTTTGTTTTCAATACCTGTTTTCCCTTTGCAGCCTGATCAGGTCCTGCCCCATATCAATTAAGCGGTGGTGGATTGATTAGTTAACCTGTCATGGTTTTTTCTTGTAGGCTAAAAGTTGTGCTCACGAAAAAATAACAAGCTGAGAGTGGTCACTGTATATTGGCTGCCAAAAAACATGCATTTTCTTTGGCTAGGTTAAAGTTAAATCAACAACGGTTGAGCAAGCCAAATATTGGGCCATGCAAGAACCTGGGCCTGATGAAAACAGGCTGCTGTTTACTGACGGGGATTAGGGCAGTTGAAGTGGTTGCAAGGCGTTTGAAAGGGCAATGCATACTTTAAAATTAAGCTTACCATAAAGCTTAGAAACGGTACAAATACTAATAGCAATTTATACTTGGGCATACGTTTTTTGGCCTACCCAGGCGAGCTGATTTTTGTGCTTTTGCACATAAAACAACTAGGCCTTAAGGCCTAGTTGCAAGTTTTTCTGTTAGCCCGATTGTTTTAAGTAAAAGATCGGCATCGACTGGTTTGCTAAGACATATTTCAGCACCAGCCTTAATGATGCGATCGATGTTCTGTGTTGATGGATAGCCTGTCATGGCGATGATTCTTAATGTTTTACAGACGGGGTCACTCTTGATTTGTGCGCACACCTCAAAGCCGTTCAGCCCGGGCATCATTAAATCCAGCAGCAAAATATCGGGTTTGAAAGACTGAACTTTTTGTCCCGCATCAAAACCGTTATAGGCAACCGCTGTTTGTGGCGGATTATCCGTGTTGGATAATAACTCGACCAGGAAATTTGCGAGTTGCCGGTTGTCATCGACGATGAGAATACGAGGTACCGGATGGCTGGGCGAGAGAAAAGCAAGATTACGTTTGCGGGCAAATTGTTCAACATCGTGATAAATGAATCGACGATGGCCACCAACCGTTGTCGAGGCTTTAAGCCAACCTTTTTGTGCCCATTGACGCACGGTAATGGGAGAGACCATTAACAATTCTGCAACTTCGTTTGGAGTCATATATTTTTTGCGCATGGAGTTAGGATTAGTTTTCTTGTCAGATTAAATGAATGGCGGCTGAAATTTTTAGCTTTTGTCTGATAATTATAGTCAGGAATATCGAAATAATCGATTATACGTAGGTTTGAGCGTTGAAAAACGTCGGCTATTTTCTGTGGCTATTTTCCTGGGATCTTTGGAATGTAGATATGGATTCAATTTGGCACTGCTTGATTTTTGAGCATGAAATATCCCTACTTCTTCCTGCCCATTTCCCAGCGTTTGTG
>JAADGZ010000272.1 GCA_013152045.1 Gammaproteobacteria bacterium | reverse complement strand
GTTATCAATGCTGATCGCTTTCATATTTATGAAACAGGTAGGCCTGTCGGCTAATTTAATGTCACTGGCGGGGCTGGCGATTGGTATTGGCATGATGGTGGATGGTGCGGTGGTCATGACTGAAAACGCTTTTCGTATCATGGCCGAGTGGCGTGAGAAAGGTGAGAAAGTCGATCGCACGGCGGCGGTATTAACCGCAGCGCGAGAAGTGGCCAATCCGATTACCTTTGCCATCATTATCATTATTGTCGTCTTCATGCCGCTGTTCAGTCTGCAGGGTCTGGAAGGCAAGCTGTTCAAGCCGATGGCGTTTAATATCAGTTTTGCTATGGCTGGCTCACTGTTGTTGACGCTGACAATCATCCCAGTGCTGGCAGCGTTGATACTCAGACCGAAAAAAGAGCGGGACACCATGTTGGTGAGCTGGATCAAGCGCGGCTATTTACCACTCCTGGCCTGGTCGTTGTTGAACAAAAAAACCGTGGTGATTGCAGCGGTGGTATTACTGGCTGGAAGTTTGGCACTGTTTCCTTTTCTGGGTAAGGAATTCATGCCCACGCTGCAGGAAGGTTCGATCATGTGGCGGGTGACTTCGATTCCTTCAACCTCGCTTGATGAGTCGATTAAAATCTCGAAAAAAATTGAGACGGCATTGGCTAAATTTCCGGAAGTAGAAACTACCATCGCCATGATTGGCCGAGCGGAAAAAGGTGAGACGGCCGATGTCAACTACATGGAGATCTATACCGGCCTCAAGCCCAAAGATGAGTGGACCCGTTCGATTGGCGATCTGGCTGATGCCATGCGCGAGGAGTTGGAGAAAACGGTGCCCACGGCAGTGATAGCTTTTACCCAACCGATTCAAATGCGGGTAGAAGAATTGATCTCGGGTGTGCGTGCGACCCTGGCGGCCAAACTTTATGGCCAGGATTTAGCGGAACTCGATCGTCTAAGCAACGAGATCAAAAATGCGGTGGCCAAGGTACCAGGGGTGACGGATCTATCGCTGGAAGCAAACCTTGGCAAGCCTCAGATCCGCATTAAGGTTGATCGTGAGGCACTGGCACGTTACGGACTGAATGCGGATAACGTCCTCACCGTGGTAAGGACCGGTATCGGTAATAGTCCGGTTTCCACCTTGATCGACGGCGTTAAACGCTTTGATATCACCGCCCGTCTGGATGATGCTTCGCGGGCTTCGGTAGAAGCTATTCGCAATATTCCGTTACGCACGGCAGGCGGAGCGATTGTCCCGCTATCACGCGTTGCCAAAGTGACCACGGCTGAAGGTTACTCCTTCATTCGCCGTGAGCAGTTGCAGCGTTATGCGGTGGTGCAGATGGATGTCCGCGGTCGTGATGTGGACGGCTTTGTCAAAGATGCCAATGCGGCTATCGCCAAGCAGGTGAAACTGCCGCCCGGTTACTGGATCGAATGGGGCGGCGCGTTTGAGAACCAGCAGCGCGCATTGAAGCGGTTGTCCATTATTGTACCGTTGACGATTTTCTTTATTTTCGTGTTGCTTTATACCGCTTTCAATTCGGTTCGATACGCGACCCTGATTATTGCCAATGTACCCTTCGCCGCTATCGGTGGCCTGATTTCACTATGGATTTCGGGACAATATCTGTCGGTGCCCTCGGCTATTGGCTTCATCGCCGTATTCGGGGTGGCTATGCTCAACGGTATTGTGTTGGTGAGCTTCATCAACGAGCTGCGTGAAAAGGGTTTGTCGGTGAGTGAAGCGGTGCGCAAAGGGGCGGAACTCAGGTTGCGTCCGGTCATGATGACCGCCAGTGTGGCTATTCTCGGTTTGATTCCCATGTTGCTATCCAGCGGTGTGGGTGCCGAAACCCAGCGGCCACTCGCCTCCGTTGTGGTCGGTGGTTTGATTACCTCAACCCTGCTGACCCTGGTTCTTTTACCCGTTATCTATGAGTGGATGGAAACTCGCAAGGAGAAAAAATCATGAAAGAGATCAAAGCTTTTATTCATCGTAATCGCATAGCCGATGTCTTGCATGCACTCAAGCATTCAGGTTTATGTGCTGATAACTGCAATATCTCGGTGGTCGATGTGAAAGGCACATTAGCCGCATTGGACAACAGTGAGCGGGATTACTCTCTGGAACTGGGCGGATCAATCATTACCGAAGTTAAACTGGAGTTGATAGTCGCAGATGATGGCATCGAGGCGATCGTTAATATAATCCGTGAGCAGGCACGTACCGGACAGGCATCTGCAGGTTGGGTGTTTGTAACTGAAATCCAACAGGCTTATGAAATAGGATAGATTTATTGATGCGCCGGTGAAATATCCGGCGCTGATATTTTCCTGGTGATCATCGATTCATATTGAACAGTTAGCTATTTTATAAATATCCTGAAACTTAATATCCCATCAATTTTCTGCCGGGCTGTTTGCCGTTGCGCAGTCGTCATCATTTCCCCATAGTATTCGTTATAAATATAATTTCAGAGAACAAATAACTAGCAATTTTATTGGTGGTTATCTCTCAGCATGCCAACAATAATGCCACATAATTATTCTGGCTTATGATGTTGAAAATTAAAGTTATTATAAAATTTCCCGATAGTTTTTTTGAACTAAATTTTGCGCTTTGAAGCACAAGATTTATAGGTGTATTTGTTAATGGAAAAGACAAGACGCGCAGGAAAAACATATGGGAAAATTTAAAAAAATAAGTAACTGGATAATAGCATCAAGCCTGTTATTTGCAGGTCTGCCCTGCTTTGCTGATGTTGTTGTGGTAGCTAACAAAGCCATAACCGCAGATTCGCTTAATGCCAAACAGATTTCAGATCTATGGTTGGCTAAGTCAGAATTTATTTCCGGCAGTGGCAAAGTCGTTGTTGTTGACCAGGTTTCAGGTACGCCTGTCTATAATTATTTTTACAAAAATATTGTAAAAAAAAATGGTAGTCAATTAAAGGCATATTGGGCAAAAATTATTTTTTCCGGAAAAAGATTGCCACCTTCTGTACTTGCAAATGATGCCGCTGTCATTGAATGGGTTGCATCGACTCCTGCTGGTCTCGGTTATGTGACTGGCGCATCGGTGAATGAAACTGTCAAGGTTTTATTTAGGAGTCCTTAATGGTGGATAAATTTATTACCATTTCAAGGAGAAAATAATGTTCAACAGGAAAAACACGAAGTTTTTATTAACTGGAATAATGCTGCTTAGCAGTATTATATCAGTGCATGCAGTAGAGTTCGGTGTGTTTGGGGATGTGAATTACAATGATACCAGTCAAGCAGGAGGCAGCAATGCCTTTGCTCTGGGTTCCCTTGATTTCTATGCCATGCAGGAAATTGACGACAAGACACGCGCTTTTTTTGAGATGGTGTTTGAAGAACATGATAATCAGAATTTTGTCGATCTTGAACGTCTATGGATACGACGAAACCTGAATGACAATCTGAATATCAGTGCCGGACGTTTTCATACGCCACTGGGATATTGGAACAGGAATTATCATCATGGCGCCCTGCTATACGATACTGCTACACGCCCTGGCTTTCTTGACTTTGAGGACGGTGCGGGATCTATTCTGCCCTTACATTTTGTCGGAATACTGTTTGACGGTAAGGTTCGGGCCGCTAATGGAAGCCTGGGATACGAGCTCCAGTTTGGTAATGGGCCTTCTTACAATACTTCAGCGGGTTATGGTGGCGGCGAGATCGAAGTCAATAATATATCCGATCCGAATAGAAGCAAGTCACCGGGAGCGCGAATAACATATAACTTTAATGATATACCATTGACATTAGGTTTGGCGGCGATGTCAAACAATATTTCCGAGTCTGGCTTGTCTGGAAATGCATCCGGGATTATAAGCGGACAGACGCTTGTGCAGCAGTTTATTAGTGCTGCCGACCTGGAGTTTAAGGGCGATAAAGTGGATGTTCTGGCGGAGTATTACAGCCTGAAAAATGATGACAAGTTTGGCTCTGCAGGCAGTCATACCGGCAAGGCCTATTATATTCAACTGGGATATCAGATAACAGCTTCACTCAAACCTGTTTATCGTTATGAATCCGTAAATTTTGATGATAATGACATCTATTTTTTGATTCTGAATAGACGCCAGGAAAATCGTCATGTACTGGCGCTGCGTTATGATCTTTCTGAAAGTAATGTGCTTAAGTTTCAGGCTATGAATGTTAGTCCGAAAACGGGGGGGGCCTATAATGAATATATTATTCAATGGGCCTTCCTGATTCCCTAATTATTTTTGATTGTTGTACCGCAGGTGGCGGGAAAAAGTTTGATGATTCTATTGATGAGAATATCCACTCGGGGTTAAAAATATGTCGGTGACAGCAGTTCTTAATATGCAGTGGTTAAAAGATCTTTCTATCAGATATAAGTTGTTCCTGGTGTCAGCCATGGCAGCGGGCGGTTTTATCCTGTTTGTTGGCCTCAATCATATTGTTGCACATGATAA
>JAADGZ010000120.1:3023-9960 GCA_013152045.1 Gammaproteobacteria bacterium | reverse complement strand
GAATGTCTTTCCGCCATTGATTTCAAGTTTATTAGCAAATCTGGAGAGACCGTTTATCTTCAGGGCGATTGTGGTTCGATTATCCATGACGGAGAAGCGGTGTCTACTCGCGGTATATTTAGAAATATTACGGATAAAGTGAAAACGGAAGAAGCATTGCACGCTAGTGAAATGCGCTATCAGATTTTGTATGAAAATGCGCCAGATATTTATACCACCATTTCGCCTGAAGGCACGGTGTTGTCCATTAACAATACCGGTGCGCGTCTGCTGGGCTATGAAACTGATGAGCTGATTGGTCAACCTGTGCTGAATATAGTCTACCCAGATGATCACACTAAAGTACGAAACTATATTCAGAAACAGTTTGAAACGTTTAGTCCTGACAATGGCCTTGAATACCGTAAAATGCGCAAGGATGGCAGCGTGTTCTGGGTGCATCAGTGTGTTAATCAGGAACCGCAGGCCTGTGAACCACGCCTATTAGTCGTTTGTCGGGACATTACCGATCGTCGCGATCTGGAAGAACAACTGGTCTACCAGGCGGCTCATGACTCGCTGACTAATCTGATCAACCGGCGTGAATTTGAAAAACGTTTGCATACTGTATTGTCGTCGCCAAAAAAAGGTGAACATGTACTCTGTTACCTGGATTTGGATCAGTTTAAAGTCATCAACGATACCTCGGGGCATATTGCCGGTGATGAGCTTCTGCGTCAGGTGGCCGGGCTGTTGATTCAGCAGACGCGTTCGCGGGATACCCTGGCGCGTTTAGGTGGTGATGAATTTGCGGTGTTGATGGAAGATTGTCCACTTGAACAGGCTGAACATTTTGCCAATAGAATCAGGGCGGCTATTGAGAACTTCCGCTTTCAGTGGGGTGATCGACGTTTTAATATTGGCGTGAGCATCGGGGTTGTGCCGATTCTTGAAAATGATATTAATTTGAATGATATTCTGAGTTATGCAGATTCCGCCTGCTATACAGCAAAAGAGCAGGGTCGCAACCAGGTGCATGTGCGACGCAAGGATGAGCTGACGGCATCTGGGCGTATTGGCGAAATGTGCTGGGCCTCCAGTATTACTGAAGCGCTGGAAGCTGATCAGTTTTATCTATATGCTCAGCCTATTCATTCATGCAGTAAAAAAACAGTCGGTCAGCGGTTTGAAATCTTACTGCGCATGAAAAACGGTGACAAGATTGTTCGCCCGGGCGCATTTATGCCTGCGGCCGAACGATATAATCTGTCGACTAAAATAGATCGCTGGGTGCTGAAAAATCTGATGGAGTGGTTTGAGCAACATCCAGATTTTTTACCCCGTCTGGATGTTTGTTCGGTTAATCTCTCTGCCCTGTCCCTGTGCGATAAAAACTTTGGCCAGTTTGCCTTTGACTTGTTGCAGGCATCGCCCTTACCGCAGCATAAAATATGTTTTGAGATTACTGAAACAGCGGCGATTTCCAATCTATCCCGCGCAGTGGAATTTATCGAAATGCTCAAACAGGTTGGTTGTCATTTTGCCCTGGATGATTTTGGCAGTGGTCTGTCTTCTTTTGCCTATCTCAAGAATCTGCCGGTAGACATGATCAAAATTGATGGAACCTTTATTCGTAATATCAGCAACAACAATATTGAACGTGCGATGGTTAAATCTATCTGCGACATTGTTTCTTTGATGGGGAAACAAACAACGGCGGAATACGTTGAAGATGAAGCGTCACTAAAAATTCTGCGTACCTTAGGGGTCGATTTTGTGCAGGGCAATTACCTGGGGCAGCCGAAGCCACTGGATTATTTTGCTGACGCTCAGGTTATTCCCTTTGGTGAAGTTAAAATGAGCGAAGTTAAAATCAGTGAAGTTAAAAACTGAGGCTGCTGTTCATCGGGCTTCAAAAGTTAAAAGCTGTCCACCGACACTGGCCTCATACATCAATCCGCCCCTGGCCATCGTGAATATGGCTACGCCGCTGGAATAATCGACGTTGGCCGAAGCGCCGTAGGTGGCGGCAACAGCGGACACCTGTGCGCCCAGTTCAAAATTTCCTTTCTTAAAGCGCGCCATCGCCTGCCGGTCCTTGAAAAAAATAATTTCGCGGTAAGCCTGTCCCCCCAATTGAAAACCAAAGCTTACCTGGCTGAGACTGCTGCTGCCTATAACTTTGCCCTGCTGGAATACCGTGCCGCTGCCATAGGCGCCGCCAATCCCCATCGCGCCTTTGACAATGTTGGGGTAAACCACATAGCCGTAAGCTTTGGCAAAAAAACGGCTGAG
Organism: Gammaproteobacteria bacterium; assembly: GCA_013152045.1. Classification (GTDB taxonomy): domain Bacteria; phylum Pseudomonadota; class Gammaproteobacteria; order UBA6429; family Thiohalophilaceae; genus JAADGZ01. The sequence continues at coordinate 7,686 of JAADGZ010000120.1, read as the reverse complement.
TTTGGGATCGGCTTTTTTGAATGCGGCAATGGCTGTTTTAGCTTCATTTTTCGAATCAGGATCCCAGCCAGCCATCGCGCTGGAGGAAAATAGCGTTATAACAACAAGTGTTAAACTCATTAATAACTTCATTGCTTTATCTCATGTTAAGGTTAATGACGAATTATTTTTTCTTTAAGCAGATATTCGGCTTCCTGAACAAAACGTTTACGCTGTAATAATACCTGCCAGCGACTTCCTTTTAGTTGCTGCCAGAGCACGGCAGAACGCATGCCTGCCAGGAGCAAGGCCCGAACCTTGTTGGCATTTGTATTGTTGGAAAGATGCTGACTATCACCGGTGACCATGATTTTAGGCTGCAGTTGACTGATGGTGTCCGTGTAGATTCCAGCCAGGTTGGCGATTACGTTTTCATGCAGCAGAGGAAAATGCGCACGCTGAGCACGCGCATTTTCTATGCCTTCGGAAAGTTGCGCCATCATATTACCTTTATTCATCAGTTTGTTGCACAGATGTAACAGGCTGATTACATAGCGGGCAATATCGATGTCTCGTTGTCCATCGCCTCCCAGTTGCTGAATCAGGGTATGCAGACCAATGTAGAGATTGTCAATGCTGCCATAGACCTCCAGTGTGCTTTCGGGACTGGTTACAAACAGGGTTTCCAGGGTTACTTCGACATCATGGTCATTGATTTCCGAGTTTGTCGCTATGGCCTTGACCAGTGCGCTGGCTTGAAACATGCCGGCCAGCGCCAGGGTTCGTTCACTGATACTGCTCATATTGTTTTGTCCTGTCTATTTTTTATGCGCTGTTTTGGCGCTGGAAACTGTTGATGATGCCACCGCCCAGACATTCCTCGCCCCGGTAGAAAACGATGGATTGTCCGGGGGTGACTGCCCATTGGAGCTGTTCGAAGATCACGCTACAGGCCGCGCCGTTAATCTCACTGATGGTGCAGGCGGCATCGGTTTGCCGGTAACGTGTTTTCGCGCTGCAGGTGCAGGGTGCCTGAGGCGCGACACCGGCTGTCCAGCTTAGATCAGAGGCATTGAGTTCAATGCTGTAGAGCAGGGGGTGGTCATGCCGATCGACTACGATTAGCCGGTTATTTTCCAGATCTTTGTCGGCCACATACCAGGTGGCACCTTCATGGCCGCTGATGCCGCCGATCCCTAGCCCCTGTCGCTGGCCCAGGGTGTAGTACATCAGGCCATCGTGCCTGCCGATATGTTCACCTTCAGACGTAATAATTTCGCCGGGTTGAGCGGGAATGTAACGTTGTAAAAAGGCTTTGAAGTCACGCTCGCCGATAAAACAGATCCCGGTACTGTCTTTTTTATTGTAGGTGATGAGTTGATGTTTTTCGGCCAGCTGTCGAACTTCGGGTTTTTCCAGTTCGCCGATGGGAAACAGGCTTTTCGCCAGTTGTGTCTGGCCCAGAGTATACAGAAAGTAGCTTTGATCTTTATTGTGATCCCGGCCTCTGAGTAAACGGTAGCATCCATCCGGGCAATCAATGCGGGCATAATGACCGGTGGCGATAGCATCGGCACCTAAAGACAGGGCATAATCCAGAAAGGCCTTGAACTTGATTTCCCGGTTGCAGAGTATATCCGGATTAGGCGTGCGTCCGGCCCGGTATTCCGTTAGAAAATATTCAAATACCCGCTCCCAGTACTGGTCGGAAAAATTAACCCCCTGTAAATCAATGCCCAGTTTGTTGCAGACCTGCCGGGCATCGTCGAGATCCTGCTCGGCATTGCAATGTCCCTCACGGTCATCACCTTCCCAGTTTTTCATGAATACGCCACGCACAGCGAAGTTCTGCTGTTGCAGTAGCAGGGCGGCCACCGAGGAATCGACTCCGCCGGACATGCCGACGACAATTTGTTTGCGTTCTGCTGCGTTCATTTAAAAAAGCGGCGTATGATTTTATAGAACATTTTGTACAGTCCCCAACCGATCACGATTAAGAGTGGAAAATAGGGAACGATAGCTTCGAACAGGCTCATGAGGCAGGCTTATTTTTTGTCGGCAGCATCTGTTCCTGAACCAGTACCCAGGGTGCGACCACGATGGCCCAGAACACCGTATCGTTCTGATTCCAGTGGCGGGCATGTTCATCATCTGCACGTTTGATCTGCCCGTTTGCCAACCAGACTTCAATCGTGCTGCTTCGATCGTCCTCGCTAAATTTAACGGCAGTCTCCACCAGATCCAGCGCCGGACTTACTGCAATGACGGCGCCACGGGCGAAATGACGTTGCAGTTCCGACCAGTCTATTTGACCGCTTTCCAGATTCAGTTTCTGCTGCAGTTGTTCACGGTTAAGTTCGTTAGTAGTTTGTTCTGAGTTCATTTATTAGGTTTTACCTTTGGCCTGGGGCGACGCCGGTGACGTGTGGGTGGCGTGCGGGTATTTCCAGGTTTCTCATTCAAATATTCTCGGTCAAATTCAAGCTCTCGCCAGTGTCCCGGCTCCAGTCCGTGTAAATTCCAGGGGCCGATAGCATAGCGGATCAGACGCAGGGTAGGGTAGCCGACAGCGGCAGTCATACGCCGCAGTTGACGGTTGCGGCCTTCACGCAGGCTGATTTCCAGCCAGCTTGTGGGGATCTGGGCACGGTAGCGTACGGGCGGTTGGCGTGGCCAGAGTTCGGGGTCGTCGATGGCGTTGACCTTGGCCGGACGGGTTGGGCCGTCTTTGAGCCTGACTCCGTTGCGTAATTGTTGAATCGCGGCCAGATCTGGCTTGCCTTCGACCTGCACAAGGTAGGTTTTCGGCATTTTCTTTTTTGGATGACTGATGCGGTGCTGCAGGGCGCCGCTGTCGGTAAGCAGCAGCAGGCCTTCGCTGTCCTTGTCCAGGCGACCTGCAGGGTAGACGCCTGGCGTGGAGATAAAGTCCGCCAGTGTGGCCGTCTTGCCGTCTCCATCCCGATCCGGGGAGAACTGGCAAAGTACGCCATAAGGTTTGCAAAACGCGATCAATCGAGCCATTAGGGGGATTATATCAGCAAAGATCGGCCTGTTATTGCTATAATCCCGCGCCAGTTAGATATTGATACCATTTTTTTTAAATAACCGGAGCACGCATGGCTTACGAAAAAATTGAGATCCCCGCAAATGGTGAAAAAATCACCGTTAATGCAGATAGCTCACTGAATGTACCGAATCATCCGATCATCCCTTTTATTGAGGGAGATGGCATTGGCGTGGATATCACCCCCGTGATGCGCAAGGTTATTGATGCCGCAGTAAAAAAAGCCTATGACGGCAGCAAGCAGATTGCCTGGATGGAAATTTTTGCAGGTGAAAAATCCACCCGCATTTATGGTGAGGATGTATGGCTGTCGACTGAGACCATGGATGCCATTCGTGACTTCAGTGTAGCCATTAAAGGGCCGCTGACCACGCCGGTCGGTGGCGGCATTCGTTCGCTCAACGTGACTTTGCGTCAGGATTTGGATCTTTATGTTTGCCTGCGTCCGGTACGTTACTACAAGGGTACGCCCAGCCCGGTGAAAGAACCGGAAAAAACGGATATGGTGATTTTCCGTGAAAATTCGGAAGACATTTACGCCGGTATCGAATGGGCCGCCGGTACGCCGGAAGTCAAAAAAGTTATCGACTTTTTGCAGAATGAAATGGGCGTAAAAAAAATCCGTTTCCCGGAGACTTCTGGTATCGGTATCAAGCCAGTTTCCAGTGAAGGCACCCAGCGCCTGGTGCGCCGCGCGATTCAGTATGCCATCGACAACGATCGGGCCTCCGTGACCCTGGTACACAAGGGCAATATCATGAAATTTACCGAAGGTGGTTTCAAGGACTGGGGCTATGCGTTGGCGCGCGATGAATTCGGCGCCAAAGATATTGACGGCGGCCCCTGGTGCAGCTTCAAAAATCCGAATACGGGTAAAGAAATTATCGTCAAAGACGTGATTGCTGATGCCTTCCTGCAGCAGATCCTGCTGCGTCCGGAAGAATACGATGTGATTGCCACCCTGAACCTCAATGGTGACTATATTTCTGATGCGCTGGCAGCTCAGGTGGGCGGCATCGGTATTGCCCCCGGCGCCAATCTGTCCGACAGCATCGGCCTGTTCGAGGCGACGCATGGCACGGCCCCTAAATACGCAGGTCAGGACAAGGTTAATCCCGGTTCCCTGATTTTGTCAGCCGAAATGATGCTGCGCCATCTAGGTTGGACAGAAGCGGCGGATCTAGTCGTCAAAGGAATGTCGGCGGCTATCTCGGCGAAAACCGTTACCTATGATCTGGAACGCCTGATGGACGGTGCTACCCTGCTAAGCTGTTCCGGCTTTGGCGATGCCATGATTGAAAAAATGTAGCATCCATCTCAACGCCCTGTCGAGGTGTATGGCCGAGTTCAGGGCGTTGAGACAGTCTTTACTTTAATGCATACCCACATGCTCTAACGTGGGAGGAGAGGAATTACTCAATTTGATAGCCGTTGCGTGCAGGCCCTTGGGACCCTGGGTGCACTCAAATTCGACTACCTGCCCTTTTTTGAGCGTTTTGTAACCTTCCATCGTGATGGAAGAAAAATGGGCAAAGATATCATCGCCACCCTCTTCAGGTGCGATAAAACCATAGCCTTTTGCGTTACTGAACCACTTTACTGTACCAGTAGACATGC
>JAADGZ010000120.1:0-3013 GCA_013152045.1 Gammaproteobacteria bacterium | reverse complement strand
CTAGCCTCCTTGTCGCTATCACTTCAGACGCTGACTTCGTGACTAACGTCTTGTAAGTCAACAGTTTATTTACGTCATTAAACAGAATCCAAAATATCACCCTGTTCCCAACAACTATAGTCAATAATTCTGAACTTGCATGTGAAAAAGAGCACAAAACAATATCCCTACACAGATGGGGATTGAATCCGCTTTTTACGACCCAAAATAAACTAACCAGGTATTTCTGAACGGCAAAGAAGCAAACTTGTCCAGAGAATACAGGTATTAGGACTAGGCAGTGAAACAAAGGTTCAGCTAAAATCTTTTGTATGAGTAATAGAGAAAACGACACACCAGAATGGGGTTCTAACGAGGGTTTAGCACTGGAATATGCAAAACCTGCATTAAAACCGCCACCAATGTATAAAGTTGTGCTGCTAAATGACGATTACACTCCTATGGAATTCGTTGTACATATTCTGGAGATGTTTTTTGGTATGAATCGTGAAAAAGCTACCCATATCATGCTCAATGTCCATACCCGGGGCAAAGGCATCTGTGGCGTCTATCCGCGAGATATTGCGGAAACAAAAGTGGCCCAGGTCAACGATTATTCAAGCCAGAATGAACATCCACTAAAATGTACGATGGAAGCAGAAAGTTGAATCAATTGAGTAGAAGGAAATCGGCATGTTAAACAAAGAGCTGGAACTGACACTGAATAACGCGTTTAAGCGCGCACGGCAGTTGAATCATGAATTCATGACAGTCGAGCATCTGCTCCTGGCTTTATTGGATAATGATGCGGCTATTAGCATTCTGCGCGCCTGTGGCGCCAGCCTTGAATCCCTGCGCAAGGATTTATCCGCCTTTCTAGATGAAACCACGCCCCTGATGCCGATGGCCGAGGAACGCGAGACCCAACCCACGCTGGGTTTCCAACGTGTCTTGCAACGCGCGGTTTTTCATGTGCAGTCGTCCGGCAAACGTGAGGTCAGCGGCGCTAACGTGCTGGTGGCGATTTTCAGCGAGCAGGAATCACAGGCTGTTTATTTCCTCAAGAAACAGGATATATCCCGTCTCGAAGTCGTTAATTACATTTCTCACGGCATTTCCCGGATATCGGATAATGAGCAGGAAGAAAGCGGTGCTCACAGCGACGAGGAACATGGTGAAACCGCCGCACCGAATCCGCTGCAGCAGTACACCATTAATTTGAACGAACAGGCCCGCAACGGCAAGATCGATCCGTTGATTGGGCGTAAACATGAAATTGAACGCACTATTCAGATCCTCTGCCGTCGGCGCAAAAATAATCCTTTGTTTGTCGGCGAAGCCGGGGTCGGCAAAACGGCCCTGGCCGAAGGCCTGGCGAAAAAAATCGTCGATGGTGAGGTGCCGGATATATTGAATGACTGCACTATTTATTCACTGGATTTAGGGGCGTTATTGGCGGGTACCAAATATCGTGGAGACTTTGAAAAACGTCTCAAAGCGGTTCTGGCGGAGCTTAAAAAAGACGCCGGATCGGTGCTGTTTATTGATGAAATCCATACCATCATTGGTGCCGGTGCCGCATCCGGCGGAGCCATGGATGCCTCCAACCTGATCAAACCCGTACTCTCCAACGGCGAACTCAAATGCCTAGGTTCGACCACCTATCAAGAATACCGCGGTATTTTTGAAAAAGATCGGGCATTGGCGCGACGCTTCCAGAAAGTCGATATCGCCGAACCCACGGTCGAAGAGTGCATCCAGATTCTGGAAGGACTAAAGAGCCGTTTCGAGGAACACCATAACGTTCGTTATACTCGCCAGGCTTTGCGTACAGCGGCCGAGCTATCCGAGCGTTACATTAACGACCGTCATTTGCCAGACAAAGCGATTGATGTCATTGATGAGGCTGGTGCTAACCAGCGCATGCAGCCTGCATCTAAACGCAAGAAAACCATAGGTGTGCGTGACATTGAAAACATTGTTGCCAAAATTGCCCGTATCCCGCCGAAAACCGTGTCATCGACCGATATGGAAGTTTTACGTAATCTGGAGCGGGATCTTAAGCTGGTTATTTATGGCCAGGATCAGGCTATTGATAGCCTTTCGGCGGCGATCAAACTGTCCCGTGCCGGACTGGGACATCAAGACAAGCCCATCGGCTCCTTCCTATTTGCCGGCCCGACCGGGGTAGGCAAAACCGAAGTGACCAAACAAATGGCGCGCATCATGGGCATCGAGTTTATTCGTTTCGACATGTCCGAATACATGGAAAGCCATACCGTGTCTCGCCTGATTGGTGCACCGCCAGGCTATGTGGGCTACGAGCAGGGTGGTTTGCTGACCGAAGAAATTAACAAGCACCCCCATGCTGTGCTGTTACTGGACGAGATTGAAAAAGCCCACCCAGAAATTTTCAATTTGTTACTGCAGGTGATGGATCACGGTACTCTGACCGACAACAACGGCCGCAAAGCGGATTTCCGCAATGTGGTACTGGTGATGACCTCTAACGCTGGTGCCGATCGTATCAACCGTGCCTCTATTGGTTTTTCTCATCAGGATCATTCCAGTGATAACATGGAAGCCATCAAAAAAACCTTTACCCCGGAATTCCGCAACCGCCTGGACGGTATCATCTCGTTCAAGCAACTGGGACCGGAGGTCATTGGCCGGGTAGTCGACAAGTTTATCTTCGAGCTGGAAGGACAACTGGAAGAAAAAGGCGTCAGTTTGCATATGGATGATGAGGCCCGCACCTGGTTGGCGGTACACGGCTACGATCCCAGCATGGGTGCGCGACCCATGGCGCGATTGATTCAGGACCGGATCAAGAAACCCCTGGCAGAGGAATTGCTATTTGGCAAATTGGCAGGCGGTGGCGAGATCAGGATCAGCGTAAAAAATGGCGAATTCAGCTTCGAGCTGGAGAGCAAGGAAGAATTAGCAATGCACTAACGGGAAACATGTTTGCTGATTTGTTGGGCTTCATTTCATTCAGCACCAACCTACGCATTTTATCGGTGTTCGTAGGTTG
>JAADGZ010000027.1 GCA_013152045.1 Gammaproteobacteria bacterium | reverse complement strand
TCGCCCATTTAAAGGACAAGATATGATAGTCGTTGATCATGGGATCATGCAGTTCATCATTCTTAAGAAAGAATTCAAAGGTAGGCGGATTCAAATCCAGACCTTCCTCCACGCCCAGACGCCGACAAAGACTGCCGGTACTGATATTGCGAACCACACATTCGATGGGCAACATATCCAGTTTTTTTACCAGCGACTCTTCATCACTGAGAATTTTTTCAAAATGGGTCGGCACACCTGCGGCTTCCAGCTTTTCCATAATGAAAGCATTGAAACGATTGTTGACCACTTTACGATCAAGCTGTTCAATCTTTTCACCATCGAAGGCGGAGGTATCGTTGCGAAAATGCAGAATATATTTATCCGCATCATCAGTGGCATAGACAGTCTTGGCTTTACCGGCAAAAATTTCGGCCTGTTTTTTCATTTCAAGCTCCTGAAAATATCTCGTTAGCAACCTGTTGGGCTTCATAAAAACCATTCAACCCAACCTACATATACTTCAAATCTCGCACCAGTCAAACCCCTTGTCCTGACTGGCAATTTTAATCCAGTCACGCTCACAGCCGGTTGTTTCTACCAGTGCGTCACAGGCCAGAGCCGGTGTATTGTTCTGTTCACTCAGATGCGCGATCAGCAGATGTTTAAGCCGGGTATGGTCCAGTGTTTCCAGTAGCTGCGCCGTTTGTTTATTATTCAGGTGCCCAAGACGACCCGCTACCCGCTGCTTGACCGAGAAGGGATAGGGTCCCTGCTCCAACATCGAGACATCATGGTTGCATTCCAGTAATAAAGCCTCACAACCAGCCAGCTGGGCCTCAATGTGCGGCGTAATCATGCCGACATCAGTCAACATGCCAAGCCGCTGCTGGCCATCACTAAAAACAAACTGGCAAGGTTCCCGCGCATCATGCGGCACAGGATACGTTTGAATCGCCAGATCCTGTAGCTCAAAACTCTGCTGCACATCCAGGTAATGCAGACAGGGCAATACCCCTAATACCGACTTACTGTAGGTACCCCGCGTGGTCCATAACGGAATATCGTACTTGCGCGCCAACGGCCCCGCACCACGAACATGATCGCCATGCTCATGGGTAATCAGAATGGCATCCAGCTGATTAGCCTCTATGCCATAGCGAGATAGACGCGCTTCAGTTTCCCTGAGGCTGAAACCACAGTCAATCAATACGCAGGTTCTGCCTGCCTGCACCAAGGTAGCATTGCCTTTGCTGCCGCTGCCTAGTGATGCGAAACGCATATGCACCCGGCTATTTCAGATATTCCTGCAGTTTAGTCAAGATTAACCTGGATAACTTGGATTTGAGAACCTTGCCACCCCGACTACGTACAGAAATCTGCACAACATTATCCTGCTTGTCGAGCTTCAGGATAAAGCTATTATTATTGCCTTCCGCATTGTTACCGAACATGCCTTCAAACCAGCTCTTATCCTGCTGGTCACGGAATTCCTTGTTCAAAGAGAAATAGTACACCCCGGCAGAACGATTACGATCATCGACATGAATGCCCATACGATCCATGGCCAGACCAACCCGGCGCCAGGTACGCGGGAAAATTTCACTGACTTTCAGATATAAATTATCTCCATTCTCAACCAACTTGGCGCGCGAAATTTCTTTTTTCGCGGTAATCGCCTTGGCCGCACCCTTTTTGATCCCCTTGAAGATCAGAAAACGCATCAGCATCTCTCTTTCCAGACCCGGATCAGAATCCCGATATTCCCAGTAAGTATCATCCGCATCACTGCTGCTGTCTTCGACGTGCTTTTCACGCAGGCCTTGCTGGCTGATGAATAACAGCGTCTTGTTCCCATCCCGTTCCAAACGGGCGATATAGCGATCTTTCAAACCTGCAGAAGAAAAACTATTGAAAATAGTCGAAAACCAGTCGTTAGGCAGTTCCACCCGGTTCTCCTGCCAGTCGGTTTCTATCACTCCCAGCTTCTTGTCTTCTTGAACAATCTTGAACCCCAGCGACTTAAAAAAAGCTTCAAGCTGCGACCAGATCGTCTCCGCTGGCGCATCAAATTCCAGCCAACGCACCGCACCATCGCGACGCATGCGCACACCTGTTGTAGCGGATGACAGAGAGCCATTTTGAGTGCCCAAGCCTTTTTTCTGATAGGACGCAATACTGGTCTGTTCAGCGGCAATAGACGGTATTTTCAGGCTTTCATCGCCCTTAGGCAGCACCAGATCGGGCGGCACTTCAAGCGGTTTACCATTTTCACTTTGCGCATCGTAAGCCCCTTTATAGGCGCTGGTTGAACAGGCCATCATAATGAGTGACAACATCACAAGGACAAGATTTTTGCCTGAATTAAAACGTACTGACATCTTTTATACCTGGGGGAATTCGGGGCCTGAGTTATAATCAGGCTTGAAGGATAGCGGCCTGTTGCAAAGCCTGATGAATACTATCACGATACGCTTCGGAGAGGGTGGTCAGCGGCAGACGAATACCGGTTTCCATCATGCCCATATCATATAGCGCCCATTTAACCGGGATCGGGTTCGCTTCGCAAAACAAGCCGGTATGCAGGGGCATGAGACGCGCATTGATCGCGGCAGCCTTGTCCCGATCACCGGCCAGTGCAGCCGCGCACATTTCATGCATGTCGTGCGGCGCCACATTGGCAGTGACCGAAATATCACCCCGCGCACCCAGCAAAATCAGCTCCATGGCCGTGGCGTCATCGCCACTGAACACAGCAAAGTCATCACCACAACGCTGGATCAATTCGCGCCCGCGTTCCAGATCGCCGGTGGCATCCTTGATGCCCACGATATTTTCAATCTCAACCAGACGCACAACGGTATCCGACAACATATCCACCGCAGTGCGGCCCGGCACGTTGTAAAGGATCTGGGGGATAGCCACCGCCTCGGCCACCGCCCTGAAATGCTGATACAGGCCTTCCTGGGTTGGCTTGTTATAATAAGGCGTGACCAGCAGACAGGCATCCGCGCCAACATCTTTGGCGCTGCGGGTCAGTTCGATGGCCTCCTGCGTGGAATTGGAGCCGGTACCCGCAATGACCGGGATCCGACCAGCGGCAAACGCCACCACCTGCCTGATAACCGCACAATGTTCTGCGGTATCCAGGGTCGCCGACTCGCCTGTAGTGCCCATAGTAACAATGGCATCGGTAGCATTTTCCACATGGAACTCGACCAGCTTCGCCAGCGCCGCCTCATCCAGGCTGCCGTCCTCGTGCATCGGCGTGACTAGCGCCACCATACTGCCTTGAAACATGCCGTTCTCCACAAAAAGAGCACATATTACTTGGCCTGCCGGCTGCTGACAAGGTACAGACAGCAAGTCTCTCGCGGTATCATCCTTGTGCAAAAGTCGAGCGCAAGAAAACAAAAACAGGGAAATTGCAGGTATGCCTGCCGTCTCCCGTGGTTTAAGATGACTCAGTCATTAATTAAGGAACGGATACTGATATGACGGTTGAACCAGGTCAAAAAATAATCAATTTCACCCTGCCCGCCACGGGCGATAAAAATATCAGCCCGCCCACTTCACGGGCAAAAACATAAGGCTCTATTGCAACAAAAAAAACAGCGCCCAGGTATTCTCTGGCATCTATTCCAGATATCTATAATAAAAGAGGAAAACACACCACAATGAATAAACGTCTGTTCGTGATTGACTCTAATGTACTGATGCATGATCCCACCGCCCTGTTCCGCTTTCAGGAACACGATCTGTACCTACCTATGATGGTACTGGAAGAACTGGATCATAATAAAAAAGGCCATTCTGAAGTCGCCCGCAATGCCCGCCAGACCAGCCGCTTCATCGATGAACTGATGGGTAATGCCAGCAAGGAAGAAATCGAGAAAGGCATTAATCTCGATGTTTACAAACTAAATGAAGATGAAAACGCTGAAAGCGGACGCCTGTTTTTTCAAACCCGCGCCTACCCCAATAGCCTGCCGGAATACCTGCCTGGCAGCCTCCCCGACAATAACATTCTCGGCACCGCGCTGTCTCTGCAGGGCAAATTCAACAACCACAGCATCACCCTGGTAACCAAAGATATCAATATGCGTATCAAGGCCTCGATTCTGGGTCTGCATTCTGAGGATTACCATAATGACAAAGTATTGGAAGACGTTGAACTGCTATACAAAGGCAATAGCGAACTGGAAAGCAATTTCTGGGACAACCACGGCAAGGAACTAGATTCCTGGGTCGAAGAAGGCCATACCTACTATCGGCTACATGGCCCTGAAGTAGAAAACTGGATCCCCAGCCAGTTCATATACACCCCTGAAGGCGACCTTGAAGCAATCGTTCGTGAAATAAAGGACGACACCGCCATTATCGAAACCACCCGCGACTACACCAGTAACGATCATACCGTCTGGGGTATTCGCGCCCGCAACCGTGAACAGAATTTTGCTCTCAATCTGCTGATGGACCCGGAAATCGACTTTGTTTCCCTGCTCGGTATGGCAGGCACCGGCAAAACCTTGCTCACCCTGGCCGCCGGGCTGGAACAAACCCTGGAACAAAAACGTTACAACGAAATTATCATGACCCGCGTCACCGTGCCTGTAGGCGAAGACATCGGCTACCTGCCCGGCACCGAGGAAGAAAAAATGGCACCCTGGATGGGCGCGCTAATGGATAATCTGGAATTTCTCACCGACTCGGATCTAGGCGGCGACTGGGGCAAAGCCGCCACGCAGGATTTGCTCAGCAAACGCATCAAAATCCGCTCGGTCAATTTCATGCGCGGACGCACCTTCCTCAACCGCTTCATTATTATCGAC
>JAADGZ010000261.1 GCA_013152045.1 Gammaproteobacteria bacterium | reverse complement strand
TTGTGCGCCAACCGGTACAGTTCGTGCGATTGATTCGAGGCAGGGCCCCAGCTGTTCCAGCGCATTAAAGACCGGAACAATTATAGTTGGAAAATCCATAGCGGGTCTCAATCCAGCCCCTCGTGTTGCGCGCCTGCTAACGCAAACCTGTCAGTTCGGTAGCGGGCCACACATTTTACTCTGAATCTACATCACCGCCGGAGTGTGTATCTTCGCCAAACAGGCGTGAGATCATCTCCTCCAACGCTGACTCGCTTATCTCTACTTTTTGCGATTTCAGGCTATTTATATAATTCCGCCTAAGACGCTCTTTATGGCGCTTACGAGCATTTTCAATCAAACGTGGCTTTTCCTTATCAAAGCTGATAATTTTTGGCACAATATGCTCATCCAGACGAATGATATGATAGCCAAATTTGCTTTTCACCGGTGCGGATATTTCACCATTTTTGAGCGCAAACGCGGTATCTTCGAATGGCTTGACCATATCCCCCTTCTTTACTCCGGTAAATTTGCCCTGGTTGGAGGCAGCACTGGGGTCTTCGGAATATTGCGTTATAAACTGGTCGAATAATGAAGGATCCTGCACCAATTGCTGGTAGAGCGTTGTCGCTAACTCCAGCGCTTCTGGTTCCGTGCGTTCCTTGGTAGACACGAGGATTTGACTGACGTCAACCATCTCCGGAGTACGAAACTCTTCCGGATTCAACAGGTAGTACTCACGTGCGAGTTGCTCATAATCAGCGTCCGGCTGGATTTCGACATAATATTGCAGCCAGGCCCTTGCCAACTCCCCCTCTGCGGCCAGTTGCATGCGATTCACAGCCATTGCTTGCCTGTCAAAACCGGCCTTACGGGCATCTGCGGCCAACTGGGCGTTCAATAGCAGTGCATTCAAGATATCCTGGAAGCGGGTGCTGTTGCGCAATACCTCCTGCCTGACAGCAGCGGGAATTTTTGCAGCCCTGGCTGAAAACATATCCTGGGTTACCACACCCTCTCCTTGTTGTGCCAATATCCCGGACGCCCCAGTGGGCTCACTCGCAGGCGCCTGTGCCAGTGCAGTTGGCAGCAGCAACAATGTGCTTGTAACACCAAGGAGAAATGGGAAAAACTTCATTGCACGCTCCGCTTATAAAGTTTGTGGTATTTGTTAGATTGTAAAAAGGCTGGCCTTCCTGATGGAAGGCCAGCCTGGAACTGTTTGGTAAATTATTGCTCAGTAAAACCGGTGCGTATTTCAACCAAACACTTACCGACAGTAGTTCGACATTTTGATTTAGACGTATCCTGCTCATCGGTAAAGGTAACGTTAAAATAGTAGTCAGTACCTTTCTTTAACTGGCATGTTCCCGTAGTACCGTTTGTGCTATAACTAAGAAATTCAGAAAGCCCCCAAGTTTGTTTACACTCCGGCGCGACATCAAAATCTCCCGGGCACTCGCTGAGTGCGCCGCGTCGTAAACCTGGTGAAGTTGTGGTCTCCATCAATAGAAAAGACCCGGCGCCGTTCGTATTTCCTGTGTTAAACTTAATATAGTTATAACCGGAGCTTCCAACATCCATTCGCTTGACGGCGAGACGGGGCAGAGGGAAGGCGACACCCCAAAGACTATCCCAGTTTTGCGAAGTGGCAGTCTGGCGCAAACTCGGCGCTTTGCAATTGCTTGGAACTGGATTCGTAGAGGGGTCGATAACCGTCACGGTGACAGTACCAGAATTTGATTCCCCTGTAGTTGAATTGCTACAAGTTAATATAAACGTATACTTACCGGCGGAGCTGAGTGGTGGGACTTCCCGGCTACCAGTTGTCCGTCTCTTACCCGCCGACCAGGTACCGGACGATAAACAGCTCGTCGCATTCGTTGAACTCCAAGTCAAAGTGACAGACTGGCCTATATTAATGCTTAATGGAGATGCGGTAAGGGTGACTGTTACCCCACCAGGTGTTGAAGCACTTTTTTTAACGATATAACCCGGTGTTGTGACTATAAAAATATTGCCACTGGCCGGGCCGATACTGATGGACTGAACATCAGCACCAAGTATGGTTTGATTATCTATTATCACATCTGCATTGGCTGCGGCGCTAATCAAGGCAAGTGCGCAGAGCCATTTAAGTCCATTTAAATTCCGCATTTTTCCTCTCTCCTGATCCACCTAAAATAATGTGCAGATTCTGGTTGGATTATTGTCAGCACGATAGCAATTTCACAAATAGTTTAACAGAAATAAATAAAATGAACATCCCAATATTGAGAGAGGGCCGGTACCGGCCCTCTCTCATTACAGCATTGTATCAACTACAGGCTACTTCACCACTTGGGGGTATGCGCATCCTGCTTCTATCCCGATGTTGTTAGCACTGCACATACGTGTGTACTTGTGCTGCCAGAGACCACCATAGGTTGCCTTGATATCTGGTGCGGCACTGTTATTGGTGAATTCCGACAAACGGAAACCGGTAACCGGCAGACCGAGAAGGCCGCCCAAATTGTTAGCTGGATCCGCTGTGCCAAAGTCTATCCTCATCCATCCACTGTCAAAGCCGAGCCCGGCGAGGTTGTTAACGTCTACGAGGCGGGTGGATCCCAGTATAGACGACGGGGTGTCTCCTGGAGCAGCGTCAAACTGAACCACGTTTGTCTCGTAACAAAGTTCAGTGACAAGCCCCGTTTCACCTGGCTTCTCCGGTGAAACAACCGGGTCATCCGGTGAGCCTTCCTTCACCTGCTCTTCACGATCCCACAGCGATAGTGTGATCGGTTCACAGGCTTTAGCTAGCGCGGTATCCCATTCATCTGTGAACGGCGCTCTGGGTGTTCCGCTAAAACGCGTACCATCTACATATGCGTTCTTGGTCGGGAAGGTAACCACCCAATCTGTTTTGCCCTGCAAGGAGACTTCTGTGCTGTATTCATTCATGAGGCTATTGCGCATGAGCGTATAAGACACCGCGTCAATACCTAGAGCAAACGTCGGACTAGTCATCGCAATGGCTGGCGCTACAGGCGTACTCAAAAATATGGTGCCTTCACGTTGGTCGCCAGACCCCAGACTCGGGTCTGTTCTGCCTGGATCCGAATGAATTGCCTTATCAAGGGCGCCAGTACCGTCTGAAGTTGTTGACTGTGTCCAGTTATTGAGGGCTATAGGATCGTAGGCGTACAAGGAACCTTCCGCGACATTCACAATGCCGGCACCACCGAACAGACCGCCGCTAGGGGCTGTAATATCTTTGAGGAAGTTCTTGATCCAGTAACCATCATTTGCTGGAATAGCGCCATCTGTCCATGCACCTATCAACTTTTGACATGGCCCCACGGCGCCAGTAACACCGTTTGTACTAGCGCCCGGCACTCCATTCACATGAGTTGCAGCAGTAGCTGAATCACCCGTTAATGTACCCATCTCGATCATTTCGAAATGACCTTCAGCGGTCCGCGCGGCATTCGCAGGACCACCGTCAGTCAAGGCATAAGTCAGGAAAGCCTGCTGGCCTAAAGGCTGCTCGTACAGATACGGAACCGTACATGTGGTGTCGTTAACCTCAATGGTCGGCACGCCGCCAACATCAAGCACGGCTGCTGTCCATACGTCATACGCTGACATGTACAGGTTAAAGTCAAGCACTTCACGGCTGTTCATGCCCTCGAGGAAACGGACCTTGACGGCTTTGGCCTGGTCAGTGCTATTGACCACCGACAAGATGGTGGCATTACCACCATTGGTGGTGTAGTAAGGGTAAATCAACACTTGGCCGAGGCCATCTGGATTAATATTGACTGCCTGAGCTGATCCTACAATACCGGCAACACCTGCCAGTCCTGCAAGTACTGCTGCTGTCAGATTTTTTCTGTTCATTACAACACTCCTATTGTGTACACAGGGCTTAAAAAATATAAACTTAATGTGCCTTGTCCGTCAAAATAACGGTATTTAGACATTCATTTATGCATAACTGCAACGCAATCTTACGATAAAACATTCTTAATGGCAATAAAATATAACATCATTTTTTCGGTACCAGGTACCATTTGCCACTTACCAGCAGCCAGGATTCTTCTATCGTCTGAGTTCCGTCAAACGATTTCACGCCAGGAATCGCGTTGAATACAGTATAATTTAATAAAATCTTTACCTTGCAAGCGGTTTCTGCACAATCACTTGCAATGTATTGCGCCCCAGTCCATTTTACTCTCATGCGTAAAAGAGACCCCTTATACTGCGCTAAAGAAACACTGGAGCGGTAACCCGGCGACAAATACTCATAAGCACCGGCAATATCATCGCCGAACAGTGCATTCCAGCGCGCCATCGCGCGCGTTTCCAAGACTTTCTCAGCGGGCATCTTGGTTGCACAGGCTGAAAGCAACAAAAAAGTACCACCCAGTACCCACAGCAGAATATCCCTGGACTTAAAAAATTTGCTCATTGACTAATCCTCTCCTTGCAGTGTCGGGTGCTTAAATGGTGGCACTTTCTTAAATTCACTTCGTATGTCATCACTGGCCACCTTCAGGTCTGC
>JAADGZ010000269.1 GCA_013152045.1 Gammaproteobacteria bacterium | reverse complement strand
TCAGCGGTGCCGATCATAATGAATAGCTTGGCACGCTCCAGATCCGGACCGCCGAATTCCCAGAAGGAACCACCGATAGTGTAGATCATGCCGGTGGCCATGTTGACTGAGCAGAAACCACCGTGGGCGGCGTAATTGGGGGTGCCGAACTGCTTAGCGAACAGCCCCGTCAGTGCCTGCATCTGGTCGCGGCCAGTAAATAGGGCGAATTTTTTGGGATCGGTCTCGCGGATATGCGCCAGCCGTTCACTCATGATCTGGAAGGTTTCATCCCAAGAAATTTCTTCGAACTGCGCATCACCCCGATCGGCGCCAGCCTTGCGGCGTAGCGGTTTAGTCAGACGTGCGGGGGAATACTGTTTCATAATCCCCGAGGCACCCTTGGCACAGATCACGCCTTTGTTCAGGGGGTGATCTGGGTTGCCCTGAATATAGCGCACTTCTCCGTTACGCAGGGTCACACGAATCCCACAGCGGCAGGCGCACATGTAACAGGTGGTATTTTTTACTTCGGTGCGACCGTCACGTTCTGCAACAGTGGTTTGTTGAATAGGCATTGTGCGAACCTTAAAATTTATAGTCCCAAATTATTCAGGGATTTTGCGTAATTGACGGGTAGTATTATTATGCGCCTAATTTCCTTGTTGGCTAATCAGGATTATTACGGAGAATAATAAAATACTTATATCTTGACGAATATATCTGTATTTGGATATGTCTGTTCGCTCATGTTTGGCGCGTGATCAATTCATCATCCATTATAGCATGGTGGCATTTTTGCGAGCTGGGCTGAACGAGGCTGTCCTTGGACATACTATATATATGTAATTTGGAATATTGCTGTTTGCTGGGAAGGGCGATCATTATTGAAGGATAAAAAATGTTTATGAACCAGGCCGTAAGCTGCGGTAATGCTTGAGTATGGTAAAGGGTTATTCGTAATGAAAATAAATTCAGCTTATAGAGAGCAAGATAAATATGAATTGAGTTTCTTCTATTAATAGTTCAATGTAGCCCACCGCTATTAGCCTGCTCTGGCAGGTCGTTTGTCGCACTGGACATATCCAGGCAAGACTAACAAAATAGCGTTTTTTCAGACATTCAGGGGGTTTCTGTTCCAGGACAGAATTCCCGTGCGGGCGAAGGGGAAGAAACAGCCAGTCTGTTTATCTCCTTCACTTCAATAATCGACATCCGAGAGGAGTAGAGTCGATGGCGGATATTATCGCTACCAATGAAACAATCCTTGTCGTAGGCGGGGGCATCAGTGGAATGACGGCAGCACTTGAGGCTGCAGAATATGGTAAACAGGTCATTCTTGTGGAAAAAGATCCAAGTGTCGGTGGACGGGTAAGTAAGCTTTATAAATACTTCCCCAAACTCTGTCACCCAACCTGTGGTCAGGAAATTAATCAGCGTCGCATCAAGATGAACCCAAATGTTCGTTTGCTGACGATGACGGAAGTGGCCGAGGTCTCCGGTGAAGAGGGGAATTATTCCGTTACCCTGAAAACCCGGCCGCGTTACGTCAACAGCAATTGCACTGCCTGTGGTGACTGTGCCGATGCGGTGGAAGCCGAGTTCGATGATGAAATGAATTACGGCCTGGGCAAGCGCAAAGGTGCTTACCTGCCTAGTCGCATGAGCTATCCGCAGCAGTATGTGCTGGATCCGCAGATTATCGGTACGCCGGATGCGACCAGTGCTTCGGAGGCTTGTAAGTACGGCGCGATTGATCTGGAGATGCAGGAAGAGTCCAGCACCATCACCGTCGGCGCGATTATCTGGGCCACCGGCTGGCAGCCTTATGATGCTAACAAGATTCAGCCTTACGGTTATGATCGTTTTGATAACGTCATTACCAGCGTTGAATTTGAACGCCTGATGGACCCGCATGGTCCGACCGGCGGCAAGCTGTTACGTCCTTCGGATGGTGAAGAAGCAAAGAACATTGCTTTCATTCAGTGTGCCGGTTCGCGTGATCGCAACCATCTTAAGCATTGTTCGCGTATTTGCTGCATGGCATCGTTGAAACAGACCACCTACGTGCGTGAGCGTTATGCCGATGATGGCAAGTCGACGATTTACTATATCGATATTCGCGCGATTGACCGGATTGACAATTTCTTCCAGACGGTTAAGGCCGATGAGACGGTAACCTTTATTAAGTCCAAGGTTGCCAATATCGTCGAGAATAAGGAAAACAAAAATCCGATTCTGCGTGGCGTCAATACCGAAGGCTATGATCGTTACGAGAATGAACATGATCTGGTGGTGCTGGCCGTGGGCATGCAGCCTAGCGTGCCTGCTGGCGATTTCCCCATGAACGTGGTTGTTAATGAACATGGCTTTATCGAACAGGATGAATCCAACGGCGGGATTTTTGCTGCCGGTTGTTCAGCCGATGCGCTGGACGTCAACCGTGCAGTTCAAAGTGCCACCGCCAGCGCCCTGCGCGCTATTCAGGTGGTCAATCGCGTCGCTGGTACGGAGGGTTAAGCAATGGCTGATGAAATGAAAATAGGCGCCTATATCTGTCAAGGTTGTGGTATCGGAGATCGTGTTGATACCGCACAAATGGCGCAGGTGGCAACGCGTGATGCCAAGGCGGCGATCGCAAAAGAACATGAATTCCTGTGTAATGCCGAAGGCATTAAAATGATCCAGGATGATATCGACAATGAAGGCGTCAACCGGGTGGCGGTCATCGCCTGTTCGCGCCGTGCCAAAGTCGATGCCTTTAACTTTAAAGATGTGGCGGTGACTCGCGGCAATATTCGCGAAGGTGTGATCTGGGTGCGTCCCGATACCGATGAAGCGCGTGAAACCACGCAGGACATGGCCGACGACTACGTGCGCATGGCTGTAATCGAAGCCAAGTTCTGCACCCCACCGAAGGGCAATGAAGAAACGTCCTACAACCGCCATGTGTTGGTGGTCGGTGGTGGTGTTACCGGCATGACTGCGGCGGTGGAAATCGCCAAAGCCGGTTATCAGGCGACTATCGTTGAGAAAAACGGTGCCTTAGGTGGCGCGGCGGCTAATGCCTGGAAGCGCATTCCGCAGAAATCACCTTATGCCGATCCGGAAGATACCGGTGTCGCCGAGCTGATTAAATATATCGAAGACAGTGACAAGATCACGGTTCATCTGAATTCGACCCTGACTAAAACCTCCGGTGCGCCCGGTCGTTTTTCAGCGGACATCACCGCCGAAAGCGGTTCGACCACCACCGATAACTTCGGTGCAATTGTGCAGGCTTCCGGCTACAGTGAATATGATGCCAAGCAGTTGCCCGAGTTAGGTTATGGCAAGTCCGACCACGTTGTGACCCAGGCCGAGCTAGAAGCGTTAGCGTTGGAAGCCGATGGCGGTCCGATCAAGACCAAAGATGGTAAAGAAATTAAGAGTGTGGCCTTTGTTCAATGCGCCGGTCAGCGTAGTGACAAGGAAGGACATCTAAATTACTGTTCCGGTCATTGCTGTTCGACCTCGGTCAAGCAGGCGATGTATTTCAAGGATCAGAACCCGTCTATCGACACCAACGTGATTTATACGGATCTGCGTATGCCGGGTGCCGGCGGCGAAGATTTCTATCGCAATGGCCAGCGCAAGGGTGTGACGTTTACCAAAGGTTGTGTCACGGAAGTTGCTACCGGCGGTAGCGAACTGGAAGTCAAGTTCAAGGATTTGATCCTGAATGAAGAGACCAGCGAGAAAGTCGATTTAGTCGTACTGGCCACCGGTCAGGTTTCAAACGCCGGTATTGATATTGATGAAGTTGGCCAGGATGAGCCGGGCGAATGGAAAACCAATCCTGCGTCCGTACTTAACCTCGACTATCGTCAGGGCAAAGATATACCTCAGTTGACCATGGGCTTTAATGATTCCCATTTCATCTGTTTCCCTTACGAAACGCGTCGTACCGGTATTTATACCGCCGGGCCTGTTCGTCGTCCGATGGACATGCAGCAAGCGATGGAAGACGCCGTTGGCGCTGCCATGAAGGCCATTCAGGCGGTGGAAAATGCTGGTAAGGGCCGCGCCGCACATCCGCGTGCAGGTGACCTCAGCTATCCGCAGTTCCGTCGTGAAGGTTGCACCCAGTGCAAACGTTGTACCGTGGAATGCCCCTTCGGCGCGATTGACGAAGACGAAAAACGTTTTCCCGTGTTCAACGAAGCACGTTGTCGCCGTTGTGGCACCTGCATGGGCGCCTGTCCGGTGCGTGTTATTTCTTTCGAGAATTACTCGGTGGACTCTGTTGGTCAGCAGATCAAGAACATCGATATGCCGGATGAGTTTGATGAGAAGCCACGTATCCTCGCATTAGCCTGCGAAAATGATGCCTACCCCGCGCTGGATATGGCGGCCATGAACCGAGTGGAATACAGCGCCTTCGTACGTGTGGTGCCGGTTCGCTGTCTGGGTTCGGTTAATCTGATCTGGATTACAGATGCACTGAACAGTGGTTATGATGGTGCGGTGCTGATGGGCTGCAAGAAGGGCGAGAACTATCAGTGTCACTTTGTTAAGGGTTCAGAAATGGCCAGCATGCGCATGAGCAAGGTGGACGACACCCTGCAGACGCTGAGTTTGGAACC
>JAADGZ010000066.1:4639-7138 GCA_013152045.1 Gammaproteobacteria bacterium | reverse complement strand
AGGAGAGGAGGGTGAATCATGTTTGAATTAATGGATACCAACAGCCAGAGTGCGGTGATCAAGGTCATCGGCGTGGGCGGCGGCGGCGGTAATGCGGTCGAACACATGGTCCAGCAGAGTATCGAAGGGGTGGATTTTATTTGCGCCAATACCGATGCTCAGGCCATTCGTAACACCACGGCACGAACGGTGTTGCAATTGGGCAGCAATATCACCAAGGGACTGGGGGCCGGTGCGAATCCGGAAGTTGGCCGTCAGGCGGCAATGGAAGATCGGGAACGGATTCAGGAAGTGCTAGAAGGGGCGGACATGGTTTTCATCACCGCCGGTATGGGTGGTGGCACCGGCACCGGGGGGGCCCCTGTGGTGGCTCAGATTGCCAGAGAAATGGGCATTCTTACCGTGGCCGTGGTGACTAAACCGTTTCCTTTTGAAGGCAAGAAACGCATGGATGCCGCGACCAGCGGGATTGAGGAATTGAAGCAGAATGTAGATTCGCTGATTACTATTCCTAACGAAAAGCTGCTCAGTGTGCTGGGCAAAAACGTCAGTCTGCTGGATGCCTTTAAGGTGGCCAATGACATTCTGCTGGGTGCAGTACAGGGCATTGCCGAGTTGATCACCCAGCCGGGCATCATGAACGTCGATTTCGCCGATGTAAAAACCGTGATGTCGGAAATGGGCATGGCGATGATGGGCACCGGCCAGGCCAATGGTGAGGAACGGGCGCGTGAGGCGGCAGAAATGGCGATCGCCAGTCCGCTACTGGAGGATATCGATATTTCCGGTGCGCGCGGCATTCTGGTGAATGTGACTGCCGGGTTGGATATGACCATCGGTGAGTTTGACGAGGTCGGTAATACCGTGCGTGGCTTTGCTGCAGAAAATGCAACGGTGATCGTTGGCACGGTGCTGGACCCTGAGCTGAACGGTGATATGCGGGTGACGGTGGTGGCTACCGGCCTGGGTCAGGAACACGCGGTCGAACTGCCAGACGATAACGCTGTCAAACTGGTGATCGATAAGACTAGTAGTGGTGACGTGGATTATGGGCAGCTTGATCGGCCCACCGTGATCCGGAACAAGGTGGCGGCAGAGAAGTATGCCGATACCGGTGAGTCGAGTATGGAATTTCTGGATATTCCAGCATTTTTGCGACGTCAGGCTGATTGATTAGAGAACGACACAATTGTTGCTTCTGCGCGTGATTTTAAGAATGTTGTCCAAACCTTAAGTTTTATGACAAATAGACGCTGATAGGTTTAGTTCTTGAAAAAACGATCTATTTGCTTAGCGTTAGCGCGTGACGGCAATATTTCGGAGACTAGAGGACAAATCTGTGACGGAGATACTATTGCGGCAAGTTGCTGAAATATGAGAAACTGTTTTATTATTACATTTTCATGAAGTTGCTATACTTGCTAGTCGCATAAATCAGCGGATAGGTGGGTTTTGGCCTATGTTTTGCATGTAAATTAACGTGTTAAGTAACAAATTTAAGGATTTCGACAGGTGATAAGGCAGCGTACTCTAAAAAATGTCATCCGGGCAACCGGCGTAGGATTACACACAGGCGAAAAGGTTTATTTAACCTTGCGACCCGCAGCACCCGATACCGGCATTGTTTTTAGACGCGTTGATCTGGATGAACCTGTGGACATTCCGGCCCGACCGGAAAATGTTGGTGATACCACACTCTCGACCTCGTTAGTGAAAGGCGATGTGCGTGTTTCAACGGTTGAGCATTTGTTGTCGGCTTTGGCGGGTCTGGGCATTGATAATGCCTATATTGATCTGAATGCCCCGGAAGTGCCTATTATGGATGGCAGTGCTGGGCCGTTTGTATTTTTATTGCAGTCTGCCGGCATTCACGAGCAGTCCGCTGCCAAACGTTTTATTCGCATCAAGCGCAAAATAAAGGTTACAGATGGCGACAAGCATGTGAGCTTTGCGCCTTTTGATGGTTTCAAGGTTTCCTTCACCATTGATTTCGATCATCCTGCGTTCAAGGATCGTAACCAGACTGCTGAAGTCGATTTTTCAACTACCTCCTTTGTGAAGGAAGTCAGCCGTGCGCGTACTTTTGGTTTTATGAGTCAGATCGAAGCGTTACGCGCTAACAACCTGGCCCTGGGCGGTAGCCTTGATAATGCGGTGGTAGTGGATGATTACCGCATCCTCAATGAAGATGGCCTGCGCTACGTTGATGAATTCGTGAAACACAAGATTCTAGATTCTATCGGCGATCTGTACCTGCTGGGGCATAGCCTGATCGGCGCCTTCAATGGTCATAAATCCGGTCATGCGTTAAACAACCGACTTTTACGGGAATTGCTTGCGCAGAAAGACGCCTGGGAAGAAGTTACGTTCGAAGATCCGGAAAAAGCCCCGATTTCCTTTATTCAGCCGGTTCAGGCAAGCTGAAATCAGGTAAAATTAAGCTTGATTGTGATGGGTGTCACTTCGTTCTACCCATCCTACAAAGAAGCATTAATTAAA
>JAADGZ010000066.1:0-4623 GCA_013152045.1 Gammaproteobacteria bacterium | reverse complement strand
GATGGGTAGAACGAAGTGAAACCCATCAATCAATGGATTGATTTCTCCTCTTCGCCAGCTTGTTCAGTGCGGCTTTCAACTCCACATTTTCAATGCTCTCTGCTGTTGCCGCGAGACACTCTGCCGCTGAATCAGACATATGCCGGGGCAGAGGGGGCGGTTCTGAGCTGTTTTTCTGCACCGCAGGCTGTACATGGATCTCAATTTTGTTAACATCACCAAAAATATGTGAATTATTCTGTAGTTTCTGCAGTAATAGCGGACTGAAATAGCGGGCACGGGAGGCCCAAACAGCAGAATCTGCCATTAGGACGAGAGTTTGTACACGAAGATTGGCGAGCCAGACATGATTAACCAAGGCTGGATCGAGTAGATTGTTGAGGCTTTTACTCAACTTCTGATTGATTTCGGCCTGTGTGATCAGATCCGCAATATGACCTTTTTTTTGTGACAGAAACTTGTACAATTGGCGGGGTGAATTCATACTAAGATTAATAATTTGCGTTGCAAAGCCGATATATTGGGTAATCTATTCGGTAGAGTAAGTTAAAAGGGGTTATGTTGTCACGATGAACATTGTAATAATGACACGAAAAAAAGGGTGTTCGGGGCTTTTAACGCTGAATCGGCGTTGGATAACCATGATTACAATAAGTGTTTTTATCGCCTTACCTGTTAGTTTTATTCTTGTCGGTTACCAGATGGGTCTCTCCCATATGAAGTCTAATCCGGACGATCTCAGTCTTGCCATGCAGGCGGAGATGGATGCACAGCGGCTTACGCTGAGCGAGGCTACGCGTACAGCAAAAGACAACATGGATGCCTTAGCGTTACGTCTGGGTAAATTACAGGCGCATGTTATCAGGCTTGACGCCTTAGGTCAGCGTTTAACGACGATGGCGAAACTGGACAAAGGCGAGTTTGATTTTAATCGTCCACCGGCACAAGGTGGACCGCTGTCCAATACTGAGGCGGCCAAGTCGATCGATGTTCCCGATTTTATGAAATCACTGGAAGATCTGTCTGCCCAGCTGGATGATCGCAGCCAGCAGCTGGAAGTGTTAGAAGATATGCTCATGACTCGCAATCTGCAGTCTGAAGTGGTTCCTGCCGGGCGACCGATTACCAAAGGCTGGTTATCGTCTTATTTCGGCATGCGTACGGATCCCTTCAATGGTCGCCGAGTGCATCACTCCGGTGTGGACTTCGCGGGCAAAATGGGATCGGATGTCATCAGCGTGGCGGCCGGGGTAGTCACCTTTGCCGGTTGGCGTTCAGGTTACGGAAACCTGGTTGAAGTGAATCACGGTAAGGGGTATGCCACGCGTTATGGGCATAACAGCAAGATCCTGGTAAAAGTGGGACAAGCCGTAAAAAAAGGTCAGGTGCTTTCGAAAATGGGATCCACCGGACGCTCGACTGGACCGCATGTGCATTTTGAAGTGCTTTATAACGGCCGGGCTGTTGACCCCATAAAATATATTCAGGCCTCTCGCTAGGAGTCGGCTAACCTGAATAAACAGCATGCTAGAAGCCTGTTGTTGAACTCAGGATGATAATAACGCTGTTCAGCATCATTACGCTACGAACTAATACGTTATAATGGACAAGCAAAGGACGTGTTCGTGACGCACGCCATTCTATCGACTTATAGAAATGGTCTTATGATTGATGCACCGAGGCCGAAGGCCATCATTTTAACATGTTCCTGACATGTGTAAATATTTGCTCGTATGATTTAGCGCAGTATATCCAATAAATTCAATTCAAAACCGGACAAAGCTCCTTTATCTCGTTAAAATAAATAGTTCATATCTATCGCGATCTGTGTATCGCAGTATCCTGGGATTTCTTAAATGGTCAGCGGTAGGCGTTGGTCATAAAGCACTGGACATTTTTTATGGTAAACAAGTTTTTCAAGAAAGTCTTCGGCAGTCGTAATGAGCGTCTGATTAAACAGATGCGTAAGCAGGTGGCGCAGATTGGCAGTTATGAGGCTGATCTTCAGTCTTTGAGTGATGAACAGTTGCAGGCAAAAACAGCTGAATTCAAACAGCGGCTGGAGAAAGGTGAGACGCTGGACGACTTGCTGCCAGAAGTTTTCGCAAGCGTACGCGAAGCCGGGGTGCGGGTGCTAGGGATGCGCCATTTTGATGTGCAGTTGATTGGTGGCATGGTGCTGCATCAGGGCAAGATTGCCGAGATGCGTACCGGTGAGGGCAAGACTTTAATGTCAACCCTGCCAGCCTACCTTAATGCTCTTTCGGGTAAAGGCGTACATGTGGTTACGGTCAATGACTACCTGGCCAAGCGCGATGCTGAATGGATGGGGCGACTATTTGGTTTTTTTGGTATGCGGGTTGGTGTGGTGGTACCAAATATGCCATTCGAAGAAAAGAAAGATGCCTATGCTGCGGATATCACCTATGGCACCAATAATGAATTCGGTTTTGACTACTTGCGTGACAACATGGCCTTTAGCCATGAGGAACAGTTCCAGCGTGGCCAGAACTTTGCCATTATCGATGAGGTGGATTCAATCCTCATCGATGAGGCGCGTACACCGCTAATTATTTCCGGCCCATCAGACGATAGTTCTGATCTTTATCAGGCCATCAATGAGCTGGTGCCGAAACTGACTAAACAGGAAGAAGAGGACGGCCCGGGTGATTACTCGGTGGAGGAAAAGGACAAACAGATCTACCTGACCGAAGCCGGGCATGAGAAAGTCGAGCGCTTGCTGACCGAAGCCGGTCTGCTGGATGAAGGCGACAGTCTTTACAGTGCCGCCAACATAGGCAAGATGCACCACGTTAACAACGCTCTACGTGCGCACATTCTATTTCAGAAAGATGTGGACTACATCGTGCAGAACAATGAAATTATTATTGTCGATGAGTTTACCGGGCGCACCATGCAGGGTCGGCGCTGGTCCGATGGTTTGCATCAGGCCGTGGAAGCAAAAGAAGGTGTGAGTATTCAGCAGGAAAACCAGACCGTCGCCTCGATTACCTTCCAGAATTACTTTCGCCTGTACGACAAACTTTCCGGTATGACCGGTACGGCCGATACCGAGGCCTATGAATTCCAGCAGATCTATGGTCTGGAAGTGGTGGTGATCCCGACTCATCGGCCAATGGTGCGCAAGGATATGACCGACCAGGTCTATCTGACCCAGAAAGAAAAATTTGATGCGATCATTGAAGATATCAAAGATTGTCGGCTGCGTGAACAGCCAGTGCTGGTGGGTACCACCTCGATTGAAGTCTCTGAATATTTGTCCGACTTACTAAAAAAAGCCGGCATCCAGCATGAAGTATTGAATGCCAAACAGCATGAACGCGAAGCCGATATTATCGCCCAGGCGGGTCAGCCGAGTGCGGTAACTATTGCGACCAATATGGCCGGTCGTGGTACCGATATTGTACTAGGCGGCAATCTCGATGTGGAACTGGCAGCACTGGAAGAGCAAGGCAAGGCAGACGAAGCCACGATCGAGGAACGACGTAAAGCCTGGAAAGCGCGTCACCAGCAGGTTCTGGATAATGGCGGCCTGCATATTATCGGCACTGAGCGACATGAATCACGACGGGTTGATAACCAGTTGCGAGGCCGTGCCGGACGTCAGGGCGATGCTGGTGCTTCGCGTTTTTATCTGTCGCTGGAAGATACCCTGATGCGCATTTTCGCCTCCGAACGGGTGGCCGGATTAATGCAGAAGCTGGGCATGGAAGAAGGTGAAGCCATCGAACATCCCTGGGTCAGCAAAGCGATTGAAAATGCTCAGCGTAAAGTTGAAGGGCATAACTTCGATATGCGTAAACAACTGCTGGAATATGATGACGTCGCCAATGATCAGCGAAAGGTTATTTATCAGCAGCGTAATGAACTATTGGTGTCTGAGGATATATCTGAGACCGTTAAGGCAATACGTGCAGATGTGACCAATGGCGTAATCAATAACTTCATTCCGCCGCAAAGCGTAGAAGAACAATGGGATATACCTAGGCTAGAGGAAGCACTTGAAGCTGAGTTTGGTCTGAAGCTGGATATCAAAGGCTGGCTGGAAGCTGACAGCAGTATGGAAGAAGAACAGCTGCGTGAAAAAATACTGCAGATGATGGAAGAGCAGGCCAAAGCTAAGGAAGAAAGTGCTGGTGTTGAAGTTATTCGGCATATTGAAAAAGCTGTAACCCTGCAGGTATTGGATAACCAGTGGCGCGACCACCTGGCCTTGATGGATCAGTTGCGCCAGGGAATTCATTTACGCGGTTATGCGCAAAAAGATCCAAAACAGGAATACAAGCGTGAGTCGTTTGAGTTGTTTGGCGAAATGCTGGAACACATCAAGCATGAGGTGATTACCATGCTTAGCCGGGTACAGATCCAGAGTGAGGACGATGTGGCTGCGATTGAAGCACAGCGGCGTCAGCAGCAACATGCCGCTGAAATGGAATTCCAGCATGCTGAGGTCAATGCGATGGCTGAGGAAGGTGATGGAGCTGGTGAAGAAGCTGCGACACCCTATGTGCGTGAAGGTCGCAAGGTTGGCCGTAATGAACCCTGTCCCTGTGGTTCCGGGAAAAAGTACAAGCAGTGTCATGGGAAGTTGTAACGATATTT
>JAADGZ010000284.1 GCA_013152045.1 Gammaproteobacteria bacterium | reverse complement strand
AAACAGGTAAAGTGCAGAATCCAGTACAATTTCACGAACCTGCCGACGGCGCACAGAGATACTCATGCGCTATGCTAGATTAGAATAGAGATTCTAGTCAAGCGCTGCTCCCCGTTCATTCTGTCTTTTCCACCACATTTAATATCTGCCTAATAGGCCGGGCGAAATAACCGCATTCACATATACAGTGTGAGCAATATCTCGCTATGAGAAAAATAGCAGCCCATAAAACCTGATCTTTTTGAGACTGTGATTAACCCCGCAACATAAAAATCATTTATCAACTAAATATCACCTCAAGTTGAATAACTTCATGGTGCCAGCAAAATGAGTCTTATGTATTCCTACAAAAATTGGGTTTTTATAATTGTTCTAAGTCTGTTTTTATCAGCCTGTGGCGGCGGAAACAATACTGACAATAAATTATCCGGCCTTAGCACAACAGGCGTTACTGGAGCAGATACGCCTCCTGTCAACAATAACACCTCCATTACGCTCTCAGGTAGCGTCGGTGATGGCCCGGTTGCCGGTGCCACCGTTGTTATAAAAAACGTATCCGGTAAAACATTAAAATCGGTATTAAGTGACCAGTATGCAAAATACAGCGTCAAGCTTGAAGTAAACGAAAGTGATTTTCCATTGGTCATAGAAGCCACAGGCGGTATTGATCTAGTAACCTCAGCCGCACCCGATTTTATTCTTTATTCTGTTGTCAGTGATCCTTCAGAAAAAATAGCCAACCTTAACCCCTTCACCACCATAATCATGAAAACAGCCGAGTTTATGACTGGCGGATTAAACCTTGCCAATATTAAAATCGCAAAAAGCAATACGCTCTCACAGTTAAATTTTGGCCTGGATCCCAACCTGGTTCCTGATCCCGTCAGCACACCCATTTCAGAGTCGAATATAGCGGTCATTGTCAAATCCAGTGAAACCTTTGGCGAAATGATTCGCCGCACACGAAACACGTTAAACAACGGTAAAACAGCAGATGATGTGATACTTGATATCGCCGAAGATCTTACTGATGGAAATCTGGATGGTATAACTAAAAACGGAACTATCTCCCGCACATCAACCGTCGTACGTCTTACCTCCGCACAGGTCTTGCTGGAAGCCTTAAGCAATGATCTTATGGTGGGGGGCATAAATGCAGCAAAGCGCATGGATGAATCCATTATTGAAACAATGCCGAGCATTGCACCATCAACCAGCACTGGCAATGTATTAATCACCGGCGAAATGTTATCACAGGTAATTGCCGCTATTGATACCGCAACATCAATTGATACTAATAGCGGGCGCTTAACCTCAATCACCGCGCAGTTATCAAGTCTGCAGTCCGGTACAGCAGCATCA
The DNA here is from genome assembly GCA_013152045.1 of Gammaproteobacteria bacterium. Lineage (GTDB taxonomy): Bacteria > Pseudomonadota > Gammaproteobacteria > UBA6429 > Thiohalophilaceae > JAADGZ01. The sequence goes on along the minus strand of JAADGZ010000284.1, from coordinate 5,346 downwards.
GACATTAAGCCGTTTGACTCATCCAGACTGGACCCTGTTATCATCATTGCCAACGCTGCGCCGGTAACGCCGGTAACGCCGGTAACGCCGGTAACGCCGGTAACGCCAGTAACGCCAGTAACTCCAGTAACTCCAGTAACTCCAGTAACTCCAGTAACTCCAGTAACTCCAGTAACTCCGGTTAATAATAAACCTGTTATAACAGGATCACCGCGCCGCTCGATTAACGAAGGTAGCCGTTATCGTTTTGCCCCGAATTATAGCGACCGGGATGGTGATCGGCTTCGCTTCAGAATTTCCAACAAACCACGCTGGGCCAGTTTCAATGCTTATACCGGCGTTCTTGCAGGCTCCCCCGGTATGCAGGATGCGGGCAATTATCAATCCATCAGGATTAGTGTTAGCGATGGTACGGACTATGCTTATCTACCCACATTTAGTATCAGGGTAAATAACCTTAACCGGGCACCCTCTATTGCCGGCTCACCTGCAACCACAACACTGGCTGCCAATCGCTATAGTTTTACCCCATCAAGTAAGGATGCAGATGGAGACAAGCTGACATTCAGTATCACCAATAAGCCCAGCTGGGCAAGTTTTAACACTCGCACAGGAACCATAACCGGCACACCCTCCGTTGCCTTAATTGGTAATATAACCAGAAACATCAGCATTAGCGTCAGTGATGGGATGGAAAAACACGTCGGTCACTCACATCGTTTGACATTGAAGTTCTTGGCAGTAGCAACGGTTCGGTTACTCTTAGCTGGACACCACCAACGGAAAATATCGATAACTCCACATTGAGTGATCTAGCTGGATTTAAAATTCTTTACGGCACAACACCAGGGGTCTATCCAAAGTCTATTGACATCAAGAACCCAAGCATATCGTCCTATGTCATCGAGAACCTGTCACAAAACACCTATTATTTTGTTATCACTGCTTACAATTCGGCAGGAGTATCGAGCGGTTATTCCAATGAGGCCAAAAAAGTTATCAATTAATATCATGGCTAAATAGCTGTTCCAAATACCCGTACACTTATGATATTTACGTTCGTGGTGAGCTTGTCGAACCATGAACGTGGAAATACTAAAAATGATGTATTTAATCGATCTGTCCTTCGACTTCGCTCAGGATGAACGGTTATTTCGCTCAGGACAAACGGTTATCTATTAAAGTGTACTGGTGTTTTTTTGGAACACTTATTTAGAATCAGCCCACAGCAAGCGGATGGGGTCTGAACAAACTCACAACACCGACGCGACAGATCCCCGAAAAAGACCTTATCGAATTAACGCCCGCTCATCAATGGTGAGAGGGCGTTAACGGGACAGCTGTGTTTCAAGATATCGAAATTTAGCGTAGCATGTCAGCCAGCAATGAAGTGCCTGCCTGCACTCGATTGATGACCCCTTTGTGTATTCTCGGCCCGTTAATGATATGCACTGGTTGAATAAAAAGACTAAACAAGATCTGAATAAATCAGACCCGCCTGATATATGACGTTCAATTTCAAGCATATAGCCGCAAAAGACTATCGTTTCTGGATAACAGGTATCGGCCTGCTATGCGGCTTCATATTATTCTTCCTTGGCGGACCCGATTATAATTCACCACGCGCCTTCTCGGCCTTCTGGAATCTCGGCCATATTATTTATTTTTCACTGTTAAGTTATGCGCTAAGCAAATGGACCTGGCTCAGTCGTTACCGTTTAATCCATCAATGGCTGTTTGTTCTTTCCGTTACCCTGGTTAGCGGAACCTTGATTGAACTGGTGCAATACCATATACCGCATCGTACTGCTGATCCGACCGATGTAATTCGTGATCTAACCGGGAGCTTCCTGTTCCTCAGTTTTAGTTCCGCCTACGCAGCAGGCCTGGGCAAACTAAAAATAATCTTACGGACTGTGGCTCTCATGCTATTGCTGGTTCAACTCCGACCGCTGGCAACCGATCTGCTTGATGAAGCCATTGCCTGGCGGCAGTTCCCGTTACTATCCGGATTTGAAACCCCTTTTGAACAGGATCGTTGGCAGGGCAGCGCCCGCATGAGCATAAAACATATCCCTTCCATCACCGCCAGCCATATTATGCAAATAACGCTGTCAAGGGCGCGCTATTCAGGCGTTGACCTGAGATATTTTCCGGGTGACTGGCGAAAATACAAAACCCTGGAACTAAACATTTATAACCCGCAGACACAGCCTTTATCCATTACCTGCCGCATCCATGATCGGCAACATGCCGAGGGGATACAACGGTACAGTGATCGCTACAACCATCGGTTTTTGCTCAACCACGGCTGGAACAAAATCGAAATCAACTTAAACGATGTCGCTTCCGCCCCCCGACATCGAAAAATGGATCTGGGACAAATTCGCAGCCTGGGGATTTTTGTTTCGTCACAAGCTCAGCCACGGATTATTTTCCTGGACAACATCAAACTCCTGGCCGACTAAACCTATTTATTACCCGCTGGCTGCGGTTTTCCATATTTCTCAAACATGCCGCAACGCCCTACCGGCAAATAATCCGGGATCTGATAATAGTGTGATAGGACAGGCTCCAGCACTTCTCGATGATAGGTTTTGTATCTGAACCCCCGGCCAAGTAGATAATAGAACTGGGTACCGGCTATCGATAGCGTATGCAGCTCGACCGAGTCAAACCAGTCACTATGTTGCTTCAGGTTTGCCGAATAACTGAGCAGCAAAATATTCTTACCATCCAGCTTGCGAAAATCAGTGACAATATCGTCCTGCCGCGCGTGATGCGAACCAATGCCCAGCACCGGCACATGCACGCCGCCACTGCGATAGGAAAGCACCGCCGACTCAGTATAGCTATCGGTGGCAAGAATATACTCGTTACGATACGGAGCCAGCATCTCGACCATCTTGCCACTATAAAAACCGTAAACCAGATCGCGATAAATATTATCGTTGTCGCGAAACAGCCCTGGCCCCATGATCAGCAATACGGCGATCACCAGCACATGCAGCAATGAATACGGCAGCATAAAATAAAACGTCCGCCGCAGAGCCTTGGCGGAAAAAACCGAGGCCATGCCGATAAAAACAAACGGGTAAAAACTCAACAACCAGTGCAGGCCAATGGAGACCCAGAAAGACAGCAACAAGAACAGGCTGTAGGAAATAATGAACAGGCCACTAAACACGCCCATCCCGGTACGAGGATCCAGGTTCTTCCAACCTTCTTTTATGTAGTAGTAAACGACGGCTGGACTCAGTAGATAAACCACCATCAACAGATATTTGCCCGGCAACTCAAGTGAAAAAGTATCGCCCTCAGTACGGTTGATGAGATTAAAAAGATAGTTATCCCAACAATGATTGTAATTCCACAATAGGTTGAGAAAAATAAACGGCAACGTGCCCAGAATGATCAGACCGATCCCACGCCAGGGCCGCCAACCACGGCGTACATATAAAAGGGTATACAGCACATAGGCCACACCCAGCAGCCCGGCAAAAAACTTGGAGAAAAAAGCCAGCCCCAACAATAGTCCCGTTAACAGATACCAGGCCACAGCATCATCTCGCTGGGCACGGTAAAAACACAGCGCCGACAAAAATGACCAGAATAGCAGCGGCGTGTCTGTAGCAATCAGCACACCCAGCACGTTAATAGGTGCAATAAGAAATAAAATTGCCGCCATCACCGCAGACTGCGGATGTGTATCTCGCAGCAAGCGGTAGATAGCCCAGCCAATAAAGGTGACGATCAAGATCTGTGGCAGACGCAACCAGACCGGCGCATCACCAAAATAGAGTAATCCAGCCAAAACCCAGCCAACCATGGGTGTATGGTCATAATAGCCATAATCCAGGTGCCTGCCCCATTCGATAAAATACATCTCATCGCCGGTTAAAGGCATGAAGTGGGCAATCAGCAGCCTGATAATCAAGGTGCTCAACAAGGCGAGCCAGAGATGGCGTTCAGTCAACTGCATGGGATATCCGCAACAAAGTCAAAGCGCGCAATATTAGCATGACAACCTGATAGCTGCAGCCTCAGCATCGCCAGGCTGCTTACGGAAAAGGCATAATCTCGGGTATAATCTTCAACTGACTGACATTTTTAATAAAACCAAGACAAAACAGGCGCATTCAAATCCGTGGAAAAAACATACAATCCTGACGCTATCGAGCAACGCTGGTACGAAACCTGGGAAAACAATCATTACTTTGCCCCCCAATTCGAGGCAGAGGACGACAAACCGTCCTATTGCATCATGATTCCGCCGCCCAATGTCACCGGCAGCCTGCATATGGGCCATGCCTTTCAGGACACCATCATGGATGCCCTGATCCGTTATCACCGCATGCAGGGCGACAACACCCTCTGGCAACCGGGCACCGACCACGCCGGTATTGCCACGCAAATGGTAGTGGAGCGCCAGCTCGAAGCCGAAGGCAAGACCCGCCACGATCTGGGACGCGAAGCTTTCATCGAAAAAGTCTGGCAGTGGAAAAAAGAATCCGGCGGTACCATCACCCGTCAGCTGCGGCGCATGGGCGCCTCGCCGGACTGGAGCCGCGAACGTTTCACCATGGATGAAGGTCTGTCCGAGTCCGTCAACGAAGTCTTTGTCAGTCTTTACCAGGAAGGCCTTATTTACCGCGGCAAGCGACTGGTGAACTGGGACCCCGTTCTGCATACCGCCGTCTCCGATCTGGAGGTGTTGTCAAACGAGGAAAACGGTCATCTCTGGCATATGCGTTACCCTCTCACCAACGGCACGGGTCATATCATCGTCGCCACCACCCGTCCGGAAACCCTGCTCGGCGATGCGGCGGTGGCCGTGCATCCGGGTGACGAACGATATCAACACCTGTTGGGTGAATTCGTCGAACTGCCGCTCACCGGTCGCCGCATTCCCATTATCGCCGATGACTACGTCGATCCCGAGTTCGGCACCGGCTGCGTGAAAATCACCCCGGCGCACGACTTCAACGACTATGGCGTCTGGCAGCGCCATCGTGATCATATTGCCATTCAGGAATTGCCCCACGGCGGCCTGATCAATATTTTCAACGATAATGCCAGCATCCGCGCCAATGAAGAAAGTGAGGGTTCACTCCTTCCTGAAGCCTATGTTGGACTGGATCGTTTCGATGCGCGAAAACAAATTGTGGCCGATCTGGAAGCCGCCGGGCTGCTGGAAAAAATTGACGACCACAAACTCATGGTGCCCCGCGGCGATCGCTCCGGCAGCGTGATCGAACCCTACCTCACCGATCAGTGGTACGTAAAAGTCGCGCCGCTGGCCAAACCCGCTATCGAAGCGGTCGAGAACGGCGACATTCGTTTCGT
>JAADGZ010000221.1 GCA_013152045.1 Gammaproteobacteria bacterium | reverse complement strand
TTTCCGGTTATCGTATTTATCAGCTCGATGAAACCACCTTGCAAGCACATATTACACGCGGGCAAAGCGTCAATGCCCTGTTTGCCGAACTGAGCAAACGTAATATCAGCGTCCTCAGCATGCGTAATAAGAGCAACCGCCTGGAAGAGCTGTTTCTGCAACTGACCGGCAGCGGAGAAGCGGCATGAATGCCCGCGAGCAGTTTATTGCTTTCAAGACTCTGCTGTTCAAGGAAGTCCGGCGCTTTATGCGCATCTGGGTGCAGACCGTAGTGCCGGCGGCGATAACTACCAGCCTGTACTTTGTTATTTTTGGCAAGATGATTGGCTCGCAACTCGCCAATATCAACGGCTATTCCTATATGGAATATATTGTCCCCGGCATTATCCTCATGGCGATTATTAATAATTCTTATTCGAATGTCGTCTCCTCATTTTACAGCGCCAAGTTCCAGCATCATGTGGAAGAAATGCTGGTTTCGCCCATGCCGAATTACTTGATCCTGCTGGGTTTCGTCTGCGGAGGAGTGTTGCGTGGATTGATCGTCGGTCTGGTGGTTACGCTGGTGTCGCTGATTTTTACCGCACCGGCAACCTACAACATCGCCATCAGCCTGACGGTGGCGGTGTTGACGGCGATGCTGTTTTCCCTGGCCGGTTTTCTCAATGCGGTGTTCGCCAACAGTTTCGATGATATCTCTATCATCCCAACCTTTGTTTTAACTCCGCTGACTTATTTGGGCGGGATTTTCTACTCTATCGATATGTTGCCCGACTTCTGGCAGCAGGTGTCACACCTAAATCCGATCATGTATATGATTAACGCCATGCGCTACGGCATGCTGGGCATATCGGATATCGATGTCAGTTACGCGCTGTTTATTATCGTATTATTTGTCTGCAGCCTGTTTGCCCTCAGTTTGTATGTGTTGAATAAAGGTATCGGTATTCGCAGTTAGTTTTCCGCACTGTTCTCGTTCCCACGCTCCTGGATTTTCTCGTTCCCACGCTCCTGCGTGGGAATGCATACCTGAATCAGCGCATCGATTGACGTATGGGTTCCCACGCGGGAGCGTGGGAACCAGAGACTAGAGAAAGCGTGAGGATCAGAGATTAAAGAAAGCGAGGGAATCAGAGACAGGCTTTTTCATGATTTTGGGTACCTCAGTCTGGCCATACCCGGCCTTTGAACAAGCCCCGATACAGTGCCAGGGTCACGAACCAGGCGATAAAGGCGGACCACATGTCATGTGAGATAAAGTGCGCGCCGCGTGCCCATTGAGCATAGCCATAGAGGCTGCCCAGCAGCAGGGCAAAACCGAATCCGGCAAAGGCCAGGCGTCGATTTTTATCGCGCAGCAAAAAATACAGGAAGAACAAGGAAAAGGCACCGGATGAATGGCCACCCGGAAAGCAACGGCCAATATCGATATTATCCGGTTTGTCACTGAAAATATGGACATAGGGTCGATTACCGTTGTACATGGCCAGATCCCAGGGACAATCCACATTGCTGTATTTTTTGCCCAAAAACACCAGGCTGGTAGTCAGTAGAATACTGAGAACGGCATAACCGCAGGCGCGACGCCAGGGACGTAGGCGGTTTGAAAACCAGGAAAGGATAAAGCCGAGTAGAGAAAAAATCGCGATCAGAGCGATAAAATCTCGTCCAGTTTTATGCACCAGTTGGTTGGCCCACCAGCTTTCACCGGCTACCCAGCGCCGGTTTTCAAAGTCAAAAAAATGGTTAGCCAGTAGCACATCAAACTGGCTATGTTCGAGCAGGATAGTGAGGATAAGAAGTAGGGCAGCCGGGAAGACTGCATGGGTCAGCCAGAAGCGCATGGGATTTAAAAAGCCTGTTGGGTTAGCCGGAAGCCAGTTTTTTTATCATCATTATGGGCGAGTCAGGATCCAGAAAATTTGTGATATGCCGCACAGGATTACAAACTGGCAGCATGATTTTCATTGCTATGATGACCTGATCCCCGCCACCACTTCAAGCTGTTTTCAGTCACGGATGGTTAATGGGTTACAAAGCGTTGTACTGAATGCTGTAACTCATCGCTCATCTGTTCCAAACGTTGATTATCGTTAACGGTTTGTTTTACGGCAGACAAAGTTTGTTGCCCCATATCGTTGATGCGGCTGATATTCTGATCAATTTCCGTTGCCACACTGGCCTGTTCTTCGGTGGCGGAGGCAATCATGGCGGTCATCTCGCGCACGGTGCTAATGGCGTTTACGATTTCATCAAATGACTTACCGGCAGTATGGGCTTGTTTGGATGTGTGCTGGGCGGTAGTAACGAAACCGCTCATGGTTTCGACCATACTATGCGCCGCTGCCTGCAGTTGAGCAATGGTGGTTTTTATTTCATGGGTTGATTCGGTAGTGCGTTGGGCAAGTTGGCGTACTTCATCGGCGACCACAGCGAAGCCTCGGCCTTGCTCACCCGCGCGCGCGGCTTCAATGGCGGCATTGAGCGCCAGCAAATTGGTTTGTTCCGCTATTTTTGCAATAACCGTTCTAACCGTATCAATTTTTGCAGATTCATTTTCAAGATTAGTGATCATGTTAGCTGTTGCTTCGATATCGCTGGCTAATACACTGATGGTATCAATTGCAGCACGAAATTCGGTATCCCCCTTTTGTACTGATTCTTCCATTGCCGCAGTGGCATCCGCCGCACGAATCGCATTGTCGGCGACTTCGCGGAACGAGGCATTCATTTCATTGACTGCAGTGCTACTTTGCAGCGTCTGGTTTTCTTGCTCCTGGGCGCCGTGAAGAATAGTTTTGATCGATTCACCCATGCGCCCATTTAAGTGGTTGATTTCATCGGCATCGCTACGAATCTTGGTGACCAGACTGCTGAGTTGCGTGCGTAGCTGATTGGATGAGCCTTCAAGCTGTTTGATTTCGACAAAACCGGAACCCAGATCGGTGTTTCGACGTAGGTCGCCATTGGCATAATCTGAGAGAAAGGGCATAAAGCGTTTGATGGCCTGCACCAGGCGTTGCTGGATAAGATTAATACTGCCTACCATGATGAAAAATACGATCGCAATCGTGATCATGATGATATGTACCCGTGAGGCAATGATCTCGTGTTGCTGATTGATTTTTTCCACCACACCTGAGAGTGAATGTTCGAATTTGTTCACCATTTCATGCGAGTGTTTATCGACCTCGGCTGCATGTGAAATATTCTGACTGGTTCGTTTAAGCTCCGTGCTATAACGGCCTAACAAAGAATGAAGTGAGGAAATCGGTTCTTCAGCCTTGTCTTCCTGCTGTGTGTTTTCCTCTGTATCGAGGCCCAACATTGCACTGAACTCATCTTCCTCGGCCTCAAGGTAGATTCCGAGTCGGAGTAGTGCCTTCATGTTTTGCACATGAAGGCTAGCGCGGTCTACTGCGACAAGAATTTGCGATAGGTATTTATTATCAAGGTATTGAAAATATTTTTCTCGTAAATGGCTGATACCCTCGAGTTCTTCCAGGAGTCGTGCGCTAAGTAGGGCGTATTTAAGCGCCAGTGCAGGCTTGTCGCTTGCACCTTCACTGGCATAATCGTTAATCGTGCTGAGTGCATCGCGTATTTCCCGCTCTGCCTGAAGCAATAATCCCTGCTTGTCACCAGAAAGTTTTCCCGCTGCACGTAAATCAGTGCGAATGAACTGTAGTAGTGCATTGGCTGCTTTCAACGCAGTGACAGTTGTTTCGGCAGGTAATGCCGGTAGATCGGTTTTTATGCTTTTTTCGAGCTGGTTTTCAACCGCTGCGAGTTTCAGCGCATCGCCGCTGCTAAGGTATTGGTCAAGTGGTTTGCGCACACCGGTTTCAATACTGCGAGCAATACTTGTGTAATTTAACAGCCGGGTATATGAGTCCTGCATGGCCTGCACCGCCCAAAGCGTGGTGCTGATCAGTATGATGATTAATAAGGCCAGCAGGGCGCTGCCGATGGTGGTCAAACTAGAAATACGAAGAGACGCTAACTTCATGCGACAACACTCCTCAAAGCGATATGGTTACAGTAATCAAGGAGCTGTTATCGTCACAATTGTTAATAAGTTGAGAGATATATGTTAATTAAATGGTAATTTTTTATTACAGCAATAATAAAACTATCGGAGCTTGCCTCGCAGTAATATATCTGTTAGCAACGAAATAACGATTCACTATAACGGCTAACGTTCGATAATGCCTGCCTGTGTCTGGCAGGCATTATGAGTTCTGGCGGAGGGCCTGCTTGCTTTATGGCTGCAGGTGTTTAGGATTTTTCCAGAGGTTCAAATGTCTTTTAAAAATAATATTGGCGCTCTGGTAATAGGTGATGGCTTCGGTCAGATCGCTTGCTTTTGGCTGGATGGGGGTGGTGGTATTTTTGTCAAAATCTACGCGGTAGGCGCTGACTTTTTCTTGTGGTGAAAGAATCGTTAGGCGGCCATCCTTCATATAGCCTAGTTTTTGGTAATTGCCGATGAAGGCGCGTTCTTGCTCGGGTCGAGTGTGGAGTATATCGCGGCCATAGAATTGGCTGTCATAACTGAAGTTCAGTAGTCCTAATAGGGTTGGCGCCACATCGATCTGGCTGGCCAGGGTGGTGACTTTTTTAGGCTGAATATGTGCCGGGGAATAAATCAAGAATGGAATCAGGTACTTGTT
>JAADGZ010000089.1 GCA_013152045.1 Gammaproteobacteria bacterium | reverse complement strand
AATAATTTACCCGGGTTGAAAAACTGTTTCGGATCGACTTTGTTCTTGTAACGAACAAAGGCTTGCACCGTTTCCCGATCCAGGAAACGCATCTTGGTAAGACCAATACCATGTTCTCCAGAAATTACGCCACCCAGTTCTTCCGCCAGTTTCATGATGCGTTCAACAATTTTGTCGGCCTCCTGCATCATGGCATAATCGTTGGAGTTTACTGGAATATTAGTATGCACATTGCCATCACCTGCGTGCATATGTGTTGCCACAAACAAACGGCTGGAACGCGTCTCGGCATGAATCGTATCCAGACGCTGACGCAGGGCATTCATTTCCTGACCGGCAAAAATATCCTTTAGCGGCGCTTCAACACTTTTGCGAAAGGATATACGCAGGGTGCGACGTTGCAGTAAATTGAAAACGGTATCATCGGCTTCCGGTGCCGAGGACAACTCATCCTGGCATAATTCTGCCTGCTCTAAAGCGAGGCTATCTAGCGATGTCATAATCAATTGCCAACGCAACCTGACGTTTTCCAGCAAGGATTTTGCTGCTTCCCGTTTGGCGTTAAAAATGGCACGCCGTTCATCACTGTCTTCTTCGACAAGTGATTCACCTGCCATCAATGCATATTGCTCAGGCATGTCTGATGAAAAATAATCTAGCAGTTTATCAATGATCACCAGCTTGTTGCGGGTAGATAACTCAATATTGATGCGCTCGATGCCATTATTGTAATCAGTCAAACGTGCCAGCGGGATCACCACATCTTCGTTGATCTTGAAGGCATTGGTATGTGCGGCAATGGCTGCTGTGCGTGCGCGATCCAACCAGAAATGTTTACGCGCATCAACACTGACGGCAATAAAGCCCTCAGCGCCGCGCAGCCCTGACAGGCGCACGACCTCTGATGCAGCCTGTGCTACGCGGTCCTCATCCTCACCGGCCACATCGATTAGTAACACCATCTTGGGCAAATCAGGCCGAGGTGCCTTAGGCGTATAGTTTACCGCGCGCACATAACGCTCATCCAGATGCTCCATGCCCGCCAGTTGCACATCATCCAGACTATCAAGATAGGCCTTGCTCTCGACAATTGCCGGCACGGCACGTCCTAGATCGCTGGAATAAAATTCAAGACAAAGCGTACGAATATGACGTGGCATACGATGCAGTATGAATACGGCAGAGGTAATAATACCGTCGCAACCTTCTTTCTGAATACCCGGCAGGCCTCCCAGAAATTTGTTGGTAACATCCTTGCCCAGGCCCTGCTTACGCAAGTCACGCCCAGGAATTTTTAGAATTTCGGCTTCACCATCCGTGCTTAAGCCATCAGCTTGATAATACTGAAGCTTAAACAACACCTGTTCCTGCAGGTGGATCTTGCCCAGATCATGTTCCAAGCGCTCGACTTCCAGCCAACGCCCGTCCGGCATCACCATGCGCCAGGAGAGCAGATTATCCAGGGTGGTCCCCCAAAGCACGGCTTTCTTGCCGCCGGCATTCATGGCTATATTGCCACCAATGCAGCAGGCATCCTGCGAAGTCGGATCGACTGCAAACATATGCCCATTCAATTCTGCTCGATCCGATACCCGCCGAGTCACTACACCGGCTTCGGCACGAATCACGGCCACCGATCGAGTTTCTCCTCCTGCCAGTGATAACTGGCGTTGCTCTACCGCAGACAGGGCTTCCAGCTTTTCAGTATTAATCACCGCAGAATTTGGCATTAACGGTACCGCACCTCCGGTATAACCGGTGCCCCCGCCCCGTGGAATCATCTGTATATCCAGCTTTAAACAAGCGTTGACGATTTTCTGCACCTCGGCTTCCGTATCCGGATTGATAACCACCAGCGGATATTCCACGCGCCAGTCTGAAGCATCGGTAACATGACTTACACGCGCCAGACCATCAAAACAAATATTATCGACATGCGTAATTTTTCTCAGACCTTTGAGAACCTTGTCACGCAGACGCTGTTGTTGCGGAAACCAGGCTTCAAATTTATTGATCGCACCGCGTGTGCGACCGCTGAGTTTCAAAGCCAACTCATTGTTATTGGCACGCGCCTCCACCTGCGTCAGACGGTGGCGAAGTGCTTCGATCAGGGCCGCACGACGTTTTTGATTGCCCAATAAATCATCCTGAATAAACGGGTTGCGCGTAACTACCCACATATCCCCCAGAATTTCGAATAACATACGTGCCGAACGTCCGGTAACCCGCTCCCCACGCAAAGTATTAAGAATTTCCCACATTTCCTTACCCAGGAAACGAATGACGATTTCCCGATCAGAAAAAGATGTGTAGTTGTAGGGGATTTCGCGGATTCGAGCAGTCATGGGAACAAAGGAACGAGGGACGAGTTGCTAGGGACGAGGGACAAGATACAAGATTAGAGATAAAAGGTACAAGGGAAAATACAGGATTAGACATTATTATTTAACGCAGAGAACACGGAGTTACCTCATTCCCACGCTCCTGCGTGGAAACGCATACGGTAGCCCTCTGAAGTGAAGTATGGGTTCCCATGCAGGAGCGAGGGAACCAGAAATAATATTTTTCTCCGCGTCTCTGCGCCTTTGCGTTCTCTGCGTTAAATACACATATCCTGTTAGCCTGAGACAAAAATAATCACGGCATAACGCAGGGTTTTCCCCAGCGCGATAAAAACAAGACTAAGAAAAAAGTTCATTTTCAGCCAGCCTGCCACCAGGCACAGGGGATCCCCCACTACCGGCAGCCATGACAAAAATAATACCGGAGTGCCCCAGCGTTGCAGATGATGGAATGCCCGCTGATGTGCCGGTTTCAGCTCCTGCAGTGGATATTTCCAGGCGATAATTCGCCCTAGCCCCCAGGAAGATAATCCCCCCAGCGTATTACCAATCGATGCCACCAGTAACAATAACTCAGGCGAGTAGTTTGAAGATGAACTCAGATAGGCCAACACGGCTTCCGAGCCACCAGGGAACAGGGTCGAGGAAATAAATGCGCTGCTAAACAACGCCCAGAGGGAAAGGTCCATGAAATGCAGAGTAAAGGGAATGTGTCTTTTCCCTTGTATCTTGTATCTGCCTAAATAAAAAAACGGGACTCGAAAGTCCCGTTTTATCAGTACTAAACGATTATTATTAAATAATCGTCAACAAGCCACTTTGCTTAGAAAGAAACCTGATACTGAACCAGAATGGCGCTGTCGGTGTAACCCTTTGCAGTACCACTATAAACGTTTGCAGAACCCATCTTGTCACCGCCAACCAGAACATAGTTCAACTGCAGACGACCGTTGGTCTTGTTGCTACCCAGGAAGATATTGGCGCCAATATACATATTGGTCAACTTCAGGTTGGTTGCATCATCCTTGGCATCATAGTAACGCACTACGCCTTCGAACTTTTTGTTGAACCGATAACCATAGTGCAACAACCAGACTGTTTCCTTGGCTGAGGCTTGATTCTTGGCACCTTTGCCAACAATGTATTCGAACTTGCCGGTCATAGGACCACGTTTGTAGGCCATGGCGAAGTCGGTAGCTTTATAATCCGTGCCGCCATTAACGGTTGACTTACCAGTTGCCAGTTCAACATGCATCAATTTGCCCATATCATAGGAAACACGTGCGACAGTGGTGTGATCCTTGCCTACCGTGCCATTGGTACCCACAGCAGAAGCGCGGCCAGCCGGGTTACCGTAGAAGATGTCATAACCGAAACCACCGGCAATCCTGCGACCACTCAACATAACACCCGCAGCACGTTCCAGTACCAGCTTCTTTTCCATACCCCGCTTGGTGATATCCAGCTTCTTACCGGAGGTATTGAAATCCATACCCAGCGGTGTTTTGAACTGACCCAGGGAAACCTTGGAGGCATTGCTGAACTTGTAACCCACTACCGCATCTTTGATAATTTCGGGCAGTACGCCATTCTTATTAACTACTTTGCTTCCGGAAACACCATTGCTGGTCGCTTTATTAAAATCAATCTGTAATTTACCGAAAACATTGCCGTCTTTCAGCTTGTAACCGATACGAACACGGTCAGCACCAAATACAAAACCATCATTAGGCTTGTCCTGGCTTTTGCTTTCAGCGGTGATCTGGGTAAAACCAAACCACTTGGATTCGACAGCAGCGCTGGCAGCCAGCGGCGCGGCAAGACCGGCAGTAACACTTGCAGCAACGGCAAGGGCAATCAGTTTATTGTTCATTTATGAGCTCCTTATATTATGGGGTAATTCAAATATTTCAGGTAACGGGTTGTCTTAGAACGCTTTATAGCCCACTGTTGGCATGGATGCAACATTTATTTTACAAATATACCACAAGATCTTACCGTGTGGTAAAAACACAACACATCGTGTCTAATTCCCGTGCCCTTGGAGCATCTGGCTCCTATGCTGAGCCTAGGAATGAGGAAATTTCTCCATCAGCACTCCATAAAAACAAAAAAGGCTTAGCATTTCTACTAAGCCTTTGTTTTATTTGGCTGGGGAACAAGGATTCGAACCTTGATTAGCGGAGTCAGAGTCAAATAAAATCAATAACTTACAATAAACCACAACAAGCAACCACAATTAAATCAATAACTTAATAAATCTGTTTATTATGGTGTTTGGCCATTTGTTGTAGTTTTTTATCCTCATGTGCCCCAGGAGTGTCCCATAAGGCT
>JAADGZ010000249.1:2464-7159 GCA_013152045.1 Gammaproteobacteria bacterium | reverse complement strand
GTGACAGCAATAAAAATTATATAAACTCCTTTAATTACTAGCCAGCATTAAGCGGGCTTTCCTTCACAGGTATTTCGACCAGCATCGGCTTTTGTCGCCAAAAGCAAAAAAATGCGGGTTGAGTAATTCTTCCCGTGTGTTGTAACACAGTGGCTGCATCTGGGTGTTTGTTATTTGTCCGCCGGCTTCTTCGACGATAATCTGTGCGGCGGCGGTGTCCCACTCGGAGGTGGGTCCGAGGCGGGCATAGATGTCGGCTTCGCCTTCTGCCACCAGGCAGGATTTCAGGGCGCTGCCCATGGGGATAATCTCATAGTCGGGCAAGTGTGAGATAAACTGCTTGAACTCATCACTATGATGAGAGCGACTGCCAGCAATGACTACTTTTTCGGAACAGCTTTCACGCACATGAATAGGTTGTACATCGTCAATGCCGTATTTCTTGAATGCGCCCATGCCTTTGGCAGCATAATAAAGGCAGCCGACAACAGGGCCGTAGACAGTACCTAGCACTGGCCGCTGTCCCTCGACCAGGGCGATATTAACCGAGAATTCGCCGCTGCGACGGATGAATTCCCGCGTCCCGTCCAGCGGGTCAACCAGCCAGTAACGGGGCCAGCGGGCGCGTTCATGATAGGGCGGGGGGCTGCATTCTTCAGAGAGGATAGGAATATTCGGGGTCAGTGCCTGTAGGCTAGCAAGAATCACCCTGTGTGCGGCAAAATCAGCCTCGGTGACCGGGGTATGATCAGATTTCTCTTCTACTGAAAAACCCCGCTCGTAAATCTCCATGATATTGCGCCCGGCCTCATAGGCGATCTGCTTAACTTCGGCCAGCAGAGCCTCTATCTCCTGCTTGTTAACCAGGAGCGAGCTCATAAATAGGGATCATGTGTGAGATGCATGACTTCATTTTGCCAGTAATATCACCGTGAAGCACGTTGAATTTTTATACGCTGTGAGCGGTTTTGAGAGCACCTTCGGTTATAATTCAGCTGACAAACCAAAATCACTCTGAGAAGCCAATGTTTGACTGGAATACTATTGACACGGTTTTGCTGGACATGGACGGTACCCTGCTGGATCTAAATTTTGATAATTATTTCTGGCAGGAGCATGTGCCTATTCGCTACGCTGAGAAACATTCGCTTGAAGTGCATGAGGCCAAGGATACCTTGATGCCACGTTTTCGTGAAGCCGAGGGCACGATGGAGTGGTATTGCGTGGATTACTGGTCTCGTATTCTGGGGCTGGATATTGCCCGGCTCAAGGCCGAAGTGGATCATCTGATCGCGGTTCATCCCCATGTCTTTGATTTTCTCGACGGCCTGAAGCAAAAAAGTATACGCCGGGTACTGGTTACCAATGCGCACCAGAAAAGTCTAATGTTGAAACTTGAGCGCACCCATATTCAACAACATCTGGATCAAATTATTTGCGCCCATGATTTTGGGTTGCCCAAGGAAGACTCAAATTTCTGGACACGACTGGAAAAGGATGTGAAATTCGATAAAAACCGCACCCTGCTGGTGGATGACAGCCTGCCCGTACTGCGCTCGGCACAAGGCTACGGGATTGCTCAATTATTGGCGGTGCGTAAACCCGATAGCCAGAACCCGGAAAAAAATGTGGAAGAATTTCAGGCAATTTATGACTTTAGCGATATTATGCCTAAGTCTGGTGACGACGAAGTATAACCACATCTAAACTAGGTGTGCCAAATATCAGATCGCTTGTAAATTTCCACCTTCGTGGCGAGTCCCGTTCGATAAAACTCACGGTATGCTTCCTTCGACAAGCTCAGGACGAACGGTGATTCCTGGCGTTGACAGGTGTTCACTCTGGTTCCCACGCTCTGCGTGGGAACCCATATCTATTTTGACTGGCGGATCGGTATGCATTCCCACGCGGAGCGTGGGAACGAGATTGCTGTGTCCCAGAACATCATCTGCTTTCCTCGCTCCTGCGTGGGAGCCCATAGCTATTTTGACTGGCGAGATCGGTATGCATTCCCACGCGGAGCGTGGGAACGAGGAGGAATGCGGGGCGTGGGAAGAAGGCAGGAAAAAGGCTAAGTTATTTCGTAAATCGCCTGTCCCAGCGTTTGAAACGTTTGCGACAGTAGGCATCTAGCTCTTGGTAATTGCGAAAGTAAAAAGTAAAACTTTTTTCTGCCGGTTCATCGAATTCGCAGTAGTCGTTGCTGTAGTCACGGCACAACTGCGGCCGGGTTTCATATATTCCACAACGCCCGTCTTTTTGTAGAAACTGGCACAGGCTCATCAGCAGCAGAAACCAGCCATCCTCGTCCTTGTAGACCTGCACATTTTTGTGTGCCAGTTGCCACATCAAGTGGTCAAAATCAGAAATAGATCGCGGCGTGTCGATAGACTGGGTAATATAGTTGCAACACTTGTCGCCGGGGCAACGGCTGCATTTATCCCAGGCCGCTGGTATCTCGGGTTTGATTGATTTTGCGGATGACATTTGCGGTACTCGGTATGATAATCAGGCAATACACTAGCCGCAACAAGCCACGGGCTTATAATTGTCGCGTGCTGATGGGTTTCGCTTTGCTCTACCCATCCTACCGCCCCTTGCTGCAAGCGGTAAAAGCTAGCTAAAAAAAGTATATCAGCCCATTCTAAACCGGAACAGCGGAAATATGCCAGACACCAGCCTCTCACTTACTGCAAAGTCATCACTCAAAGGTAATCCTGAATTCGGTCAGGCTATCGTGCGTATGCTGATCTGGGTTACGGTGACCAGTCTGGTCTTTATCGGTGCCTATAGTAATTATTACCCCAGAAATTACCTTGGCTATATACTGTTTACCGGCACCTTTCTCGCGGTTAGTCTTTTTCTTCTTTATTCCATCACTAAAACACCGCGCTCACGCTGGCGCGTATATGCCACTATTCCCTTCGATATTGCCTCGATTAGTGCGGTCATGTTGCTCACTGAGAGCGGGCCATTCGGTCCCTGGTTCCTGTTCTTTCCCTGGTTGTATATCGGCTATGGTGTTCGCTATGGTCGAGTTGAACTTTTTTCGACTGCCATCGTCAGTTTTTTCGCTTTTATTTTTGTCGTTTTCTATACCGGCCGCTGGCACGATCATACTATCGACACTATCGCCTATTCCATTTTCATGCTCACCCTGCCCTTTTATCTCAACACCATGATTGGCCGCATCAAGCGAGCACAACAAGAAGCTGATCGCGCCAATCAGGCCAAAAGTGAATTTCTCGCCACCATGAGTCATGAAATTCGTACGCCGATGACCGGTATTCTCGGAATGACCGAACTATTGGAAGATACAAAACTGGATGCTATTCAGAAAGACTATGTTGAAGGTCTAAAAGAGTCTTCCGTCACCCTGCATTCGCTGATTAACGATGTGCTGGATCTGTCCAAGATTGAAGCGGGCAAATATCAACTTGATCATTCACCTTTTAACTTGGAGCGGGTGGTAAAAGCGGTGGTTAACATCTTTTTGCCACAGACAGATAAAAAAGGCATTCACCTTGAATACCAGTTACAGGCGGGGCTGCCCGAAATGGTGGTGGGCGATCACAACCGGCTACGCCAGATCCTGTTAAACCTGATTAGCAATGCAGTAAAGTATACCGATGAGGGATATGTCAGACTCACGGTAAGCAAACTTGAAGACGGCGGCGATATTAATACCCTGCATTTTGAAATTGAGGACAGCGGCATCGGCATTGAAAAACATCAGTTGCAGCATATTTTCGAACCGTTCTACCAGTGCCAGACCGATCCGGCCGAACAGCGTCACGGCACCGGCCTGGGCACTACTATTTCCTCCAAACTGGTCAATGCTATGTACGGCACTATTGGCGCCAATAGCACACACGGTAAGGGCAGCACCTTCTGGTTTAATCTGCCGTTACCGGCTGCAGATAACCCGGCGCATAACCAAATTTCATCCGGCATAAACGATAGTCACTCTGCAGGCAGGCGCAAAATACACATACTTCTTGCCGAAGATACGCCTATTGTTGCCAAGGTAATCAGCACCTTTCTTAAGCAGGAAGGCTACCAGGTGATGCATGTCAATGACGGCCAAGAAGCCCTTGATGCACTCAAACAAAATGCGGATATTGATCTGGTGCTGATGGATATGCGCATGCCGAAAATGACCGGTCTGGAAGTCACCAAGCATTGGCGTCAGATTGAAGAGCCGGGTAAACATATTCCCATTATTGCTTTAACTGCTAATTCGACTACGATTGAACGTGATCAATGCTTTGCTGCAGGCATGGATCATTTCATTACCAAACCCGTCAGTCGGGCGCGCTTATTCGAAGTTATTCACGAATTTTACTGAGCCAGCACGCGACCAGTTTGAGGCCGGAAGATGCACGATGCAGTAGATACGAAAGTAGATAAACTTAAACGTCAGCTTGATCTTTATATTAAAAATGCCCGCGATAACGAACTCAAGCTGCGCCGCTTTCAGAAACAGGAATTAGAGTTCATTAAATCTGCCGGGCTGGAAGAATTGCTGGAAAGCTTTTTTTTCAATTACCGCCAGCGATTCAAGCATGATGCCGTGAGTCTGTTGCTGCTGGATTCGGATTATGAAATACGTCGCATACTCGATAATCTCGGCCTTGAACAACAGCGTTATCCTGAATTACATTTAACTGACAGCGCGGATATTCTGGAGTCCCT
>JAADGZ010000249.1:0-2399 GCA_013152045.1 Gammaproteobacteria bacterium | reverse complement strand
AAATACGCCCTCTACTGAGCATTGCTGCTTTTCCGTTGGTTCGCCAGAACCGACTAATCGGCAGTTTTAATATTGGTAGCCTCAGTTCTGAACGCTATACGAAGCACAGCGCCACTGATTTTCTCCAACGCATAGTCGAGATCTTTGCCGTGTGTTTTGAGAACGCCATCAATAACGAAAAGATCAAACTTCTGGGGCTGCTCGATCCTCTTACCGGCGTTCATAACCGACGTTATTTCGATCAACGTCTGACCGAGGAGATCAGCCGGACTCTGCGCCAGCACAAACCGCTGAGTTTCCTGTTTCTCGATATCGATCATTTCAAGGTCTTCAATGATAACTATGGTCATCAGGTGGGCGACCAGGTACTGCAAAACGTGGCCAATATGATTAAATCGCAAATGCGTCTAAGCGATGTACTGAGTCGCTTTGGCGGTGAGGAATTTGCCATATTGCTAACCAATACGGCGGAGAAGGAGGCTCTGGAGATTGCCGAACGTATTCGTGGGAATACAGAAAACCTTAAACTTGAAACCGACCAAGGTTGCGAACTTAGCATCACCCTGTCCGCAGGCTGTTCAACTCTGGAACTGCAGCGAAACCCGCAAGATCACGATGCGCTGGCTAATCAGCTGATCGCTGCTGCCGATGCGGCATTGTATAGCGCAAAGAACGATGGGCGAAATCGGGTGAGTTTCAGGGCGCTGGAATCAATCACAGAAAAATAAAGCAGCAATCCGCCTGGGAATCCAAAATTAATTCCATTCACCCTTCGACAAGCTCAGGGCGAACGGAATTAATCATTGCTTTCCTGCGGGATTAATCATTACTTTCCTGTGGGATTAATCATTACTTTCCTGGGAATCAGGATTTATTTGTCTGCAACCAGAATGTCACTGGCCCGTCGTTGGTAAGGGTGACCTGCATATCGGCAGCAAACCGGCCACTGGCGACCTGCGGGTGTTTTTCTCTTGCCCGCTGTTCCAGGTAGGCAAATAGGTCGCGACCTTTTTCCGGCTCGGCAGCCAAGGAAAAACTGGGGCGCATACCCTTGCGGGTATCGGCTACCAGGGTAAACTGCGGCACCAGCAACAGCCCGCCACCGGTGTCGTTCAGGCTCAGGTTCATTTTGTCATCCTGGTCAGCGAAGATACGGTAGCCGAGAATGCGTTGTAGCAGCCTGTCTGCATGTGCGCTGTCATCGTTCTTTTCTACCCCTACCAGGGCAAGGATACCGGGACCAATTTCACCAATACAGCATCCCTCAACCACGACGCGAGCTTCCTGCACGCGTTGAATCAGGGCAATCACGACAGTTTTTTCAGCATCTTGCGATTGGCTTTGACCAGCGCATCCACAAGGCCCACTTCAGAGGCTGAATGACCCGCATCGGAAATAATATGAAGCTCGGCCATGGTCCAGGTCTGGTATAACTCCCAGGCACTTTCCATGGGGCAGATCATGTCATAGCGACCTTGAACGATGGTGCCGGGAATCGCATTGAGTTTATCGGCATTACGCAGGATCTGATTATTTTTTAGGAAGGCGTTATTCATGAAGTAGTGGGCTTCGATCCGTGCCAGGCTGAGGGCGGTGAATGGATCGCTGAAGTGCTCCACTACGCTTTTTTTGGGCTTGAGGTTGGCGGTGCGTCCCTCCCAGATAGCCCAGGCTTTGGCCGCCGCCATACGCTGAACCTCATCCTCGCCGGTGAGGCGTTTGTAATAGGCGGCAAGCAAATCGTCCTGTTCGCTTTCGGGAATCAGGCTGATGAAATCTTCCCATAGATCAGGATAGATGCGGCTGGCGCCATACTGATAAAACCAGTCGATTTCCTTTGCCCGGCAAAGAAATATGCCGCGCAGGATCATGCCCAGCACGTTTTCCGGATAGGTTTCGGCATAAACCAGCGATAACGTTGCGCCCCAGGAACCACCAAACAGCACCCATTGTTTTACCCCTAGCTGTTGCCGAATTACGTCCATATCGTCAACCAGTGCCTGGGTGGTATTGCCGCTCAATTCGGCGTGGGGGCGAGAACGCCCGGCGCCGCGTTGATCAAACAGAATAATGCGCCAGGCTTCGGGATCAAAAAAACGGCGGTGCCAGGGTTCACAACCTGCGCCGGGGCCACCGTGCACAAACAGTACAGGGACTCCCTCGGGATTGCCGCATTCCTCGACATGTAGAATATGCGGACCTTCGACAGGAATGCTATGGGTCACATAAGGTTTGATAGCAGGATACAGAGTTTCCATTGTTTATAGTGTAGCTGCTTGCTCTGTTCTCACCACGTTGAATTCTCTGTTTCCCACGCGGGAGTGGGGGGATGAGGGGGATAGATTCAAGCTAGATAATTGATCCCTCTCCCCAGCCCTCTCCCAGATCCTGGGAGAGGG
>JAADGZ010000282.1 GCA_013152045.1 Gammaproteobacteria bacterium | reverse complement strand
CCAGTCTGGCAGGCTTGGATACAGTACCCATGAAGGTTTGTTCCGCGAGCTCAATCTGGATCCGGCGAGCATCACAACGGAACAAAAAACACTGATCCGCAAGTTGAATAATAGAGTTTATAGCATTTCTATTTTGCCGGTTCTTGATCATAAGAATCAGACGATAGCCTATCTTGTCAGTGCCAATGATACCACCAATGGTTATATGGCCCAGTGGCGGATTAAACTTATTGCCTATGGCGCCATTATGTTCAGCGTAGCGTTGGCCATTGCTGCTTTGTTCTGGTACCTGCGGCGTTCGTTTCAGCCCCTGGATACCTTGCGAGAAACGGTCAAACTTTTTGGCAAGGGTGATACCAGTGTTCGCGCCACAATCGTTAACCATGATGAAATCGGCGAGTTGGCCGAAGCCTTCAACAAAATGGCGCAGAAGATCCAGGACAGTATTGAGCATGAACGCCAGCAGGGCGAGGATATCAAAGGCAAGGTGGAACTGATCATGGATGTGGTCAAGATGGCTGCGGAAGGCAATCTTACCGGTGAAATGATGATCTACCGGGAAAGAGATATTATCGCGGAACTGAGTGTTGGTATTCAATCCATGCTGGACAATCTCAATGCCCTGGTTGCGCGAGTTCAGAAATCAGGTATCCAGGTGACATCTTCTTCGACCGAAATTGCGGCCACGGCCAGACAGCAGGAAGCCACGGTAACGGAACAGGCTGCCACTACCAACCAGATCAAGGCGACAGTAACCGAGATTTCTGCCACTGCCAAAGAGCTGGTTAACACCATGAACGAGGTGATCGGTGTGGCCTGGAAAACATCAGAAAGTGCCGGTCAGGGCCAATCGTTGCTTAACAGCATGGCCGGAACCATGCAGCAAATGTTGGATGCCACGGCCAGCATTAGTTCGAAGCTGGCGGTCTTGAGTGAAAAGGCGGGCAATATTAATACCGTCGTCACGACGATTACCAAGGTCGCAGATCAGACTAATTTGTTATCGCTCAATGCGGCTATTGAAGCTGAGAAAGCGGGTGAATATGGGGTTGGTTTTTCGGTGGTGGCCACCGAAATACGTCGGCTTGCGGATCAGACTGCGGTGGCGACCTGGGATATCGAACAGATGGTCAAGGAAATGCAATCAGCAGTATCTGCGGGCGTTATGGGGATGGACAAATTTTCCGAGGAGGTACACCGGGGGGTTGATGATGTGCGTAATGTGGGTTCGCAACTGGCTGAAGTGATCGATCAAGTACAGACTCTGATCCCGCGTTTTGAGGAAGTCAACGATGGCATGCAGTCGCAGTCACAGGGCGCTGAACAGATCAGTGAGGCGATGATTCAACTAAGTGAAAGTGCACATCAAACCGCCGAATCCCTGTGTCAATCTCACAGTGCTATCGATCAGTTGAATAAGGCTGCGCAGGGCTTACAGGAAGGCGTTTCTCATTTCAGAGTCAAGTCTTGATGTTGTTGCTGCTGTTTCGGGTTGGCGACGAACGTTACGGGCTGGAGGCCAGCCAGATTGTGGAAGTCGTGCCATTGGTCTGTCTGAAAATGATTCCGCAGAGTCCCGACTATATCGCTGGCCTGTTCGATTATCGCGGTCGTCCGGTGCCGGTGATCGATCTATGTCGCTTGGGGAGTGAACGGTCCTGCAAAGTTTGTATGACGAGTCGGATCATTATGCTGAATTACGGCGTAGAGAATGGTCCGCGACGAATACTAGGGTTGCTGGCCGAGCAGGTTACCGAAACGGTAAAACGAGATCCTGCGGCATTGATATCGTCTGATATTTCAATTACCGCCGCACCCTGGTTGGGGGATCTTGTAAAAGACAGTGAAGGTATGTTGCAACTGATAGATGTTGACGGCTTACTGTCGAAGACGGTGCAAACCAGTCTGTTTAGTGCAGAATCATAAATGGTATTTGTCAGGCAAGGCGGAAATCATGCTGAATGAAATAATGCAAAATAGAATCATGCAGAGTGAAATGTTACAGGAAAAATATCCAACAGAAATAATCTCTGCTCAGGTACTTAGCAGGATTGAAACCATCCTCAAAGAAACAATGGGCTTACACTCAGCATCTATTGGCTCCTCTGCCATTATTAGTGCTGTTCAGCGGCGTATGTACGAGCGTGCGGATAATTGTGCCGATGCCTATTTTGCACAGCTACTTGTTTCTGGGAGGGAGATTGATGCTTTGATTGAAGAAGTTGTGATCCCTGAAACATGGTTTTTCAGGGAGCGGAAGGCTTTTGATGCATTGCGGGGTTTTGTTAATAAAGAGTGGTTGCCTACTCATGCAGCGGATAAGTTGCGTATATTGAGTCTGCCCTGTTCGACCGGTGAGGAACCTTATTCCATCGCCATGACGCTTATGGATATGGGTTTACCGGCGCAACGGTTTCATATTGATGCGCTGGATATCAGTATGCAGGCCCTTGCCCGAGCTAAGCGTGCTGTTTATGGCGACAATGCCTTTCGGGGTAATGATAGCGCTTTTCGTGAACGCTTTTTCCAGCGCAGCGATGCCGGTTATGAGCTTGATAAAACGATTCGGCAGAATGTTAATTTTATCCAGGCCAATATTCTAAATACGGCTTCTATACCGGGACAGGGGTTATACGATGTCGTTTTCTGTCGCAATCTCATGATCTACTTTGACAACATTACGCAAACGCAGACCGTTGCGGTGCTGAGCCGTCTGTTGAAAGCGACGGGTATTTTATTTGTTGGGCATGCGGAATCGAGCATGATCCTGAATCATGGCTATGTGTCTGAACATGTATCCAGAGCCTTTGCTTTTCGCAAGGTTGGATTTAAAACTGAATCTGGATGGCGTACTACGTCTGCTCGTCAACAGGCCGATTATCAAGCTAAGGTAGGCCTACCTGGATGCTTGCCTGAACATCTTGCTTATAAAGGAAAAACTAGAACAGCTAGCGTATTCCAGCCTCGGCTATTTCCCCAGGCCCTTCCGCTGGCCGGAAAAGAGAGCTTGTCTGATGACAGCCTGGAACAGGCTTTTTGCCTGGCGAATGAAGGCAGTTTGGCTGAAGCCGCGAGTCTGTGTGAAAACTGGTTAAAAGACAATCCGCCTTGTGTGAGAGCCTATTATCTATTGGGTCTGATCCGCGAGGCAGCCGGGAGTGGGCAACAGGCAGAAGAATATTTGCGCAAGGCCATTTATTTGCAACCCGATCACCAGCAAGCGCTGGTGCATCTGGCACTGCTGGTGGAACAGAGGGGTGATACGGCGGCTGCGGAGGTTCTATATCAGCGTGCGCAACGTGCCGCTGAGCAGCAGTCTGCCGTCACTCAACCTCGTTCCTACACAGGCACATAGGTGTTAGGGATGGATATCAAAGATTGCTGGAACCAGATCGGTGTGCGGGCCAGGGTGGACGAACGCTGCCCTAAACTGGAACGGGTCATTCACTGCCATAACTGCGAGGTGTATTCCCGCGCCAGCCGCAGCATTCTGGAACAGGATTTCCCTGCCGACTATCAGCAGCAATGGGCCGATGTATATTCCCGTGAAGAACCGACGCTGCAAGCCAGTCGATTTAGTTCATTGATCTTTAGGTTGGGTGACGAATGGTTTGCTCTTGCCGCGCAATTGATTGACGAGGTTGCAAGAATAAAACCCATTCATCGTTTGCCACATGTTGATAGCCGTATTGTAAAAGGCTTGGTGAATATTCGTGGTGAGTTGAAAATTTGTGTTTCTCTGAGTGACATTCTGGGGCTGGAAAATGCCTCGGTTTCCAAGGTTGGGGAGCATGTTGTATTTGCACGCATTATTGTTGCACACGCAGATGATGGCCAGTTTGTTTTCCCGGTCAGTGAGGTGCATGGCCTTCATCAGTATCAAGAGGAGGAACTGGAAGGGGTTCCTGTTACCGTATCAAAAGCAACGGCCACCTATACCGTGGGGATGCTGAAGTGGAAGGACAGGCATGTCGCCTGTCTGGATAATGAACTGTTGTTTTATTCTTTGAGTAAGAAACTGCAATGATGGACAAAAGCAGTAATAATCTAGATGACTTTTCCATATGGGATCTGTTTCGTATGGAAGTGGAAGCGCAGGCTGCTATTTTTAAGCATGATTTGCAAAAGCCGATCCTGATCGAGGCTGAACAGCAAGCGACGGCTCTGGAAAATATGATAAGGGCGGCGCATGCGATTAAAAGTGCCGCCTATATGGCGGATACCGATGTTGCAGTGCGCCTGGCGCAAAGGATGGAAAACTGTCTCATGGCTGTGCAGCCGGAGCAGATTGAACTGGATGGGACGCATGTCGATATGCTGTCTCGCTGTATTGACCGGCTGGTTTCGATTGCAGCTAAAAATGAAGCAACACTTTCCACAGAAGAAGATGAAACGCTGCTAGTGCAATTGTCGATGGCTTTTTCTGCCGCAGTGGATGAAGTTGTGCCAGAGTTTACCGATGTAAACCAAGTTGCAGAACAAAGCAGCATGGCAAGTGACTCGCGTGTGCTTGAAGATTGTTCCATGCTGGAATTGTTCAGTGTGGAAGTGGAAGTGCAGGCCGGTATTCTCACCAGTGGCCTGCTGAAGCTGGAGCAGGATCCGGGGCAGAGCCTACATCTGGAAGAGCTGATGCGTGCCGCGCATTCAATCAAGGGTGCGGCACGCATGGTGGATGTGGATGCTGCTGTGCGGGTGGCGCATGTGATGGAGGATTGCTTTGTCGCCGCCCAGCAGGGTGAACTCAGCCTTGCTGAAGAACATGTGGATGTACTGCTCAAGGGTGTCGATATATTGAGTTTGATCGCAAGCGCAGGTGAAGCTGCGGCCTCGGCAGACGAGGTGAGCGTGCTGGTCAATCAGCTCTCGGCCATTCCGGCTGGAGAGGCACAGGAAAAAACGGCAAGTGCTGCGGCAACATCGGAATCAATGTCAACGATAGCGACGGCAGAAAAGGTATCTGCGTCTGAAATAAAACCTGCGCCGTCTGCAGGCAAGCAAACCCAGTCGGCTTCTGTTTCTGCAGCAAAGGCAAAAACTTTGCTCCGCACCAGTGCCACTGGCCAGGTGCAGGATAGTGCCATTCGTGTTTCGGCAGAAAAGTTGAATCGCTTGATGGGCTTGGCGGGTGAGGTGCAAGTGGTGTCGCAGGGTTTGAAACCATTCGCTGATTCTCTCTTGCATCTCAAGCAGCATCAAGCCGAACTCATTGCCACTCTGGACAGGTTGGGCAATGTTCTGCAAGGTGATGAATATGTTTCTGGCTTGCTGACTGATGTTCAGCACAAGGCTGCCACCTGTCGTGAATTTTTGACCAAGCAGATTAGTGACCTGGATGATTACGAATGTCGTAGTCAGGGCTTGGCGAAACGACTCAACAGTGAGGTTATTAGCAGCCGTATGCGGCCATTCATGGATGGTGTGCAAGGTTTTCAACGCATGGTGCGTGATGTTTCTCGTTCATTGGGCAAGAATGTCAACTTTATTATTCGTGGTCAGAATACACCGGTGGATCGTGACATTCTTGAGAAGATTGAAGCACCACTTAACCATCTATTACGCAATGCCATCGATCATGGTATCGAAGATCCCGCCTTGCGGCGGCAGGCGGGCAAGCCGGAACAGGCAACACTCTGTCTTGAAGCAAAACATAGCTCAGGTATGCTCTCTATTAGTGTCAAGGATGATGGTCAGGGTATCGATCTGCAAAACTTGCGCAAGAAAATTGTGAATAAAAAAATGGTCAGCAAAAAAATGGCAGCTGACATGATGGAAAGCGAGCTGATGGAGTTTTTATTTCTACCTGGCTTTTCTACTCGCGATCGCGTGACCGAAATTTCGGGTCGGGGAGTGGGTTTAGATGTGGTGCATAGCGTAGTCCAGGAAATGCGCGGCGTGGTACGAGCGACCTCGGAGCCAGGTAAGGGGGTGCGCTTCCATATGCAGTTGCCGCTTACGCTGTCGGTGATTCGGGCGTTGTTGGTTGAGATTGCAGGCGAACCTTATGCTTTTCCTTTGGCGCGAATTGAACACACCTTGAAACTGCCGCGCGACAATATCGATCTGTTGGAAGGAGTATTTCACCTACGGAAGTCAGCACGTTGGGCTTGTTTCTGCGCAGCAAATTTTGGGACTAGAAGCATCATCAGCAACGGAAGAAGATGAAGCCGCTGTGGTGATGCTGGGGGAACGTCTGAACTGCTACGGCGTAGTTGTTGATCGTTTTCTTGGTGAACGCAATCTGGTAGTGCAGTCACTGGATCCCCGGCTGGGCAAGATCAAAGATATTAGCACTGGTGCCATTTTAGAGGATGGCAGTCTGTGTCTGATCTTGGATGTGGACGATCTGTTGCGCTCCACTGATGTTATTGTTTCGGGTGGTCGGCTGGATAAAATCAGTCCTTCGATGCAGGATTCCGATGCGGGTAAACCCAGTAAGCATATTCTGGTGGTGGATGATTCGATTACTGTGCGTGAGGTTGAGCGTGGCATGCTGGAAGCTAAAGGCTATTTAGTTGAGGTGGCGGTCGATGGCATAGATGGCTGGAACGCGGTGCGCACCAATAAATACGATCTGGTGATCAGCGATATCGATATGCCGCGCATGAACGGTTTTGAATTTGTCGAACGGATAAAAAAAGATCCGGGCTTGAAATCAATGCCGGTGATGATTGTTTCCTACAAGGATCGGGAAGAAGATCGCATTCGCGGTCTGAATGTAGGTGCCGACTATTACCTGACCAAAGGCAGTTTCCATGATGAGACCCTGCTGGATGCAGTACGGGATCTTATTGGTGAAGTCTGAATATATTAATCGTTGCATAAGTGTTCGCATCATAGCTCCCTCTTCCTCTGGGAGAGGGTTGGGGAGAGAGGATAAAATACATATGAATATTTATGCAACGATTAATACTTATAAATTATAAACAATAATGGATGCTCTTGATGAAAATAGCGATTGTCAATGATACAAAAATGGCAGTGGAAAGTTTACGCCGGGTGGTCACTTCGATCCCGGAATATCAGTTGGCCTGGGTTGCCTATGATGGTGCAGAGGCAGTACAACACTGCGCTCGTGATTGTCCTGATGTCATCCTGATGGATTTGATCATGCCCGTGATGGATGGTGTGGAGGCGACCCGGCAGATTATGGCCGCCTCACCCTGCGCTATTCTGGTGGTGACATCGACGGTTACTGGCAATGCAGGCAAAGTATTTGAGGCCATGGGTGCAGGTGCACTGGATGCTGTTAATACACCGGTGTTGGGCGCATCCGGCAGCGGTGCAGGATGTGATGCCATGTTGCAGAAACTCCGAACCATTGGTCGGCTTATCGCGGCTAATGAAAAGACGGCATCTTTGCCCATGCTCAAAGTGCGCAGCACAAGATCAGTGACGATGCCACCCATGCTGGTGATTGGCGCTTCCACCGGCGGACCGGCAGCACTGGCGGTTATTTTGGCGGCCATTCCTTCAGATTTTCCAGCTGCCATCGTTATTGTCCAACATGTAGATGAACAGTTTACCGATAGCTTTGTTGACTGGCTCAACCTGCAAAGTAATCTGTCGGTACGGCGGGCACTGCGCGATGATATTCCGCAACAGGGAGAGGTGTTGGTGGCTGGAGGTGAGAAACATCTTGTACTAAGGGAAAATGGCCGTCTGGACTATACTGCGAACCCGCAGGATTATCCTTACCGGCCTTCGGTGACCGTGTTTTTTGAAAGCGTGGCCTTGCATTGGAATGGTAAGGCGACCGGTATATTGCTCACCGGCATGGGTCGGGACGGCGCGCAGGGATTGTTAGCGTTACGCAAAAGCGGTTTTTATACCATTGCTCAGGATGAGGCCAGTTGTTCGGTTTATGGTATGCCCAAGGCGGCGGTTAAACTGGATGCGGTTGAGAAAATTTTGCCACTGGAGCAGATCGTGCCGGTACTGGAAAAACATTATCCTGTTATGCTCGAGCGTCAGGTTAAATGAACGCTATGGCGGCCTCTACTGAAACATTGCTGAACGAAGAGCAGGCAAGCAGGATCGTGGTTTTGTTGGTAGATGATCAAGCTATGGTCGCCGAAGGTATACGTCGCATGTTGGTGGATGAGGAGATGGAATTCCATTATTGCAGTGATCCCAAGGCTGCCATCCAGACTGCACAGGATATCGGTGCGACCACTATTCTTCAGGATCTGGTGATGCCGAATGTGGATGGTTTAACCCTGGTGCGTTTTTACCGTAATCATCCGGTGACCCGGAATATCCCCGTTATCGTACTTTCTAGTAAGGATGATCCGAAAATAAAAAGTGATGCGTTTAATAACGGTGCGACTGACTATCTGGTCAAACTGCCCGACAAGGTAGAACTGGTTGCCCGTATTCAGGCTCATTCCCGCAGTTTTATGGCGCAGCTGGAACGCGATGCCGCATTTGTAGAACTACATAATATGCAAAAGCAACTGGAAGAGGCCAATACCCAGTTGCAGCAGCGTAATGCAGAGCTGGATCGCCTGTCCACCATGGATGGTTTGACCGGAATTGCCAATCGGCGTCATTTTGATGAAGTGCTTGCCAGGGAGTGGTATCGCGCTGGCAGGGGAAAAATAAAATTATCCTTGATTATGATCGATATTGATTTCTTTAAACTCTACAACGATAACTACGGACATCAGGGTGGGGATGATTGTCTCAAGCAGGTCTCGGCTGCACTGCAAAAAGCCATGTGCCGATCCGGTGATCTGGTCGCTCGTTATGGGGGGGAAGAGTTTGCTGTCATTCTGCCTAATACCCCAGAGGAAGGCGTTATGGGGATTGCCGAAAAACTCTGTGCCAGGATCAGAGAGCTGAAAATAAAACATGAATTTTCCAAAGTCAGCGATATTGTCACTATCAGTGTGGGCGTGGCGACCATGGTTGCGGCTCCAGGACGAGCTGCGGAATTGCTCATAGCCGCAGCCGATCATGCTTTGTATGAGGCAAAGGAGGAAGGCCGTAACCAGGTCTGTCAGGCTGCGGCGCACAGTTGAGCAAATATAGCGGCAGTAGTTTGGCGCGTCCGTATGATCTACGGTATGATCCCGGTTCTTATTTTCCCCCTGACTTCTGTTTTGGACTGTATCGGGCACTTTATGAACCTGAATTTTCTGGATTTTGAACAACCCATCGCTGAGCTGGAAGCGAAAATCGAAGAACTTCGTTATGTCGGTTCTGACAACGAGATTAATATCAGCGAAGAAATCAGCCGTTTGCAGAGCAAAAGCCGTGAATTGACTGAATCTATTTTTTCCAATCTGCAGTCCGCGCAGATTGCACAGCTGGCGCGTCATCCCCAGCGCCCCTATTTCCTCGATTACGTTGAACGTATTTTTACTGATTTTGACGAGCTGCACGGTGATCGCGCCTTTGCCGATGATGCCGCGATTGTTGCCGGGCTGGCACGCCTGGAGGGTAAGCCGGTGTTGATCATGGGGCAGCAGAAAGGCCGGGATACGCGGGAAAAAATCCGTCGTAACTTCGGTATGCCGCGCCCGGAGGGCTATCGCAAGGCCCAACGCCTGTTTCATATGGCCGAGCGATTCAAACTGCCTCTGCTGACCTTTATCGATACCCCCGGCGCCTACCCCGGCCTGGGTGCGGAGGAGCGGGGCCAGAGTGAGGCGATTGCCCGCAACCTGCTAATTCTGTCTCAGTTGAAGACCCCCGTTATCAGCACCGTGATTGGCGAGGGCGGTTCCGGCGGAGCGCTGGCCATCGGCGTCTGCGATCGCCTGCTGATGCTACAGTACAGCACCTATTCCGTGATCTCACCGGAAGGCTGCGCCTCTATTTTATGGAAGAGTGCCGACAAGGCCGCTGAAGCGGCTGAAGCGATGGGCCTGACCGCACCGCGCCTGAAAGAATTGGGCCTGATTGATGCTATTATCAATGAACCATTAGGCGGCGCACATCGGGATATTGATACGATTGCCGCCAATCTTAAAGTTGCGCTGCTCGAAAGCCTGGACAAGCTGGAATCGGTTGGCCTGGACAAGTTGCTGGATCAACGTTACGAGAAACTGCTCAGTTACGGTAATTACACCGAGTAGCGTGTAAGTCATTAATAATGTCGTTGAAAAAAATAGGTAGGTTGGGCTGAGCGCGAACGAAGCCCAACATTCTACGTCGGCGTGTTGGGCTTCATTTCACTCAGCGCCAACCTACATTTAATTTCGGGTACGCCGGTAATGAATCTCCTGCTTAATACCCTGCTGACTCAATTAAAACAATTCCCCCCCGCCCGCCATTACCGGGTGGCCTATAGCGGCGGCTGCGATTCCCACGTTCTCCTGCATGCCCTCGCGGCAATCCAGGATCAACTGCCGGCTACAGAAATATCCGCCCTGCATATCAATCACGGCCTGGCCGAAGAGGCTGATCGCTGGGCGGCGCATTGTGTGCAGGTGGCCGCCGATTTGGATGTGGCCTGTCAGGTGGTCTCGGTGGATGGCCTGGGCGAGGCGGGCGAGAGTCCGGAAGCGGCTGCGCGTCAGGCGCGTTATCATGTTTTTGCGCAGCTGATGGCCGCAGGTGATGGCTTGCTGCTAGCGCATCATGAAGATGATCAGGCCGAAACCCTGTTACTACAATTATTTCGCGGTGCCGGATTGCGCGGACTGGCGGCTATGCCACGGCATACCCGCTTTGCTAAAGGCTGGTTAGCTCGGCCACTGTTGGGACTCTCTCGAGAGCATCTGCGTGACTATGCGAAGGCAGCCGGACTGAGCTGGATTGAGGATCCGAGCAATCAATCGCCGGATTTTGATCGTAATTTTTTGCGTCACGAT
>JAADGZ010000076.1 GCA_013152045.1 Gammaproteobacteria bacterium | reverse complement strand
GTCTTTGAGGAAAACCTCTAATTTGTGCAAAAACTCCCACGAAACACTTCACTTTTGCGCCATTTCGAGTAAAATGCGCGCTTCATAAAAGAACAAGGCTATCCGGCGAAAAGCGGGGTGGCCTTTAATGGTTTGTATTTATTGAGGATTCCAAACGAAATGGTAAGCATTCGTTTAGCGCGTGGTGGTGCAAAGAAGCGCCCCTTTTATCATGTTGTGGTCACTGACAGTCGCAATTCCCGTGATGGTCGGTATATTGAACGTCTCGGTTATTTTAATCCCCGAGCCAAGGGTCAGGAAGTTCGCCTGAACCTGGACACTGATCGGATTGGTCACTGGATCAGCAAAGGTGCGCAGGCATCGGAGCGGGTCAGCAAGTTGATCAAGGAACAGAGCAAGCAGGCTGCAGCCTGAGTTCTGTTCGTGCCGGATCTGACAACGTAACCTGGTTTTCTCTATCCGAGAAAATCTGGCGAGCTAGTTGACAGCGATGGACGAGATGATTCTGCTTGGTCGCGTATCCGGCCTGTTTGGCATCAAAGGCTGGGTCAAGTTGCGCTCGGATACCGCGCCACAGGAAAACATGTTGTCCTATTCGCCCCTGTACCTTGAGCGAGAAGGACAGTGGCAGGCGGTTGAGGTCAAGGGCGGCAAAAAGCAGGGCAAGGCGATTATCGCACGCCTTGGTGAGTGTGCGGATCGTGATACGGCTGCCCTGTTAGTGGGTTCCCGTATCGCTATTAAACGGGAACAGCTGCCAAACACCGAAAAAGGTGAATATTACTGGCGCGATCTTATTGGTCTGAAGGTGTCAACCCTGGAGAAAGTAGATCTAGGCGTGATTACCGAGGTCATGGAAACCGGCGCCAACGATGTCATCGTGGTGCGCGCTGAAGAAGGTGGACAGGAACGATTACTCCCCTTTATTCAGGGTGATGTGATTAACGAGATTGATCTTGAGCAGGGCCGCATGACGGTCGACTGGGATCCTGAATTTTAGTCAGGGAGAGCGTGATGCGAATTGAAGTCGTCACCCTGTTTCCTGAAATGTTCCAGGCCATTACCGATTATGGCATCAGCAGCCGGGCCTTGAATAATGATCTGTTGCAGCTCGGATTTCAGAATCCGCGTGAATATGCTACTGATCGGCATCGTACGGTAGATGATCGACCCTATGGTGGCGGACCGGGGATGGTTATGATGGTGGCGCCATTGCGTGAAGCCATCCGGACCGCACGGGAAAAGGCAGGTTCAGCCAGCCAGGTGATTTATCTTTCGCCTCAGGGGCGTAAGCTTGATCAGGCTGGACTGGTAGGTTTGTCTAAACGTTCCGGCCTGGTTATGGTCTGTGGCCGCTACGAAGGTGTGGATGAACGCCTGATCGCTAACGAAGTCGATGAGGAATGGTCGATTGGCGATTATGTTATCAGTGGCGGCGAACTGGCGGCCATGGTGCTGATCGACGGCCTGATTCGCCTGCTACCGGGCGCACTGGGACACGAAGATTCCGCTGAGCTGGATTCTTTCAGTGAGGGTTTGCTGGATTATCCGCAGTATACCCGCCCGCAAACGATTGCTGGCGAGGCGGTACCCGAGGTACTGATGAGCGGCGACCATGCGGCTATCGAACGCTGGCGGCGCAAGCAGGCGCTGGGTCGTACCTGGTTGCGGCGACCGGAACTACTGGATGAGCAGCAATTGGATCAGCAACAACAGAATTTACTGGCGGAATTTATCCGCGAACATGAAACAGAATAATCTAGCAAAATATAGTGTATAGAAGCGTGGGAGCTTAACAGCATGAGCAACATCATCGAACAACTAGAAGCAGAACAAATGAACAACGATATCCCGGACTTTGGTCCGGGTGATACCGTGGTGGTTCAGGTCAAGATTAAGGAAGGCAGTCGTGAACGGCTGCAAGCCTTTGAAGGCGTGGTTATTGCCAAACGCAACCGTGGTCTGAATTCGGCCTTTACCGTGCGTAAAATTTCACACGGCGAAGGTGTCGAACGCGTATTCCAGACCTACTGTCCGACCGTGGCCGAAATCAAGGTCAAACGTCGCGGTGCCGTGCGTCAGGCCAAGCTTTATTATTTGCGTGAGCGTTCAGGCCGATCTGCACGCATCAAGGAAAAACTGTCCCGCTAAGCAGCAGACGAGCTGGGCCATGGCTGCGAAGAGCTGCGTAGTATCGCTTTGCTCGGCAATGCCAGGTTTCAGAATATCTGCCAGAAGCAGGGATTATAAACGGCTGGGAGCGTTAGTCTCCCAGCCGTTTTTTTGTGCTCGGCATTTTTATTTTGCACTGCTGTTGCTATTCGGCAGTACTAGTCTGTTCACGGCCTCTGCGGCTGATACTTCGTCAGTTCAACGACCTCCACCTCCGATTTCATCTATCCAGAGGACTAATAATGATGAGATTGCCAGGCTGATTGATGCGGGGATCTGGCATCTGGCGCTGAAAGTGCTGGAGCAACAGCAGCAGGCCATCGCCGCTGATCCCGAACGCTGGGTGGCACAGGAAAAGTTACGCATCCGGATTTATCAGGCTACCGCCGATTGGCCGGATTTGATCACGCGGTTGCAGAATCTGCCTGCGATCGTGCCGCTTGATTTTTATCTGCAAGCGCACACCGATCTTGCGGCGGCCTTGATCAAAATGAACCAGGGACGTGCGGCCTTAGCCATTCTGCGCGAGCTGATCTGGACTCAAGCGCTTGATCCCGATGTTGCGAAGGCGAATTTGCTCAACTGGCGGCGCATGGTTATTGATGCCTACCGGGTGAGCGGCCAGAAGCGAGATGCCTATCGTGCCGCTGCACGCCTGCAGCATGATTATGGTAATCAGGATCTACGCGATGTGATTCGCTATGCGAAGATCCTGCTGGAGCTGGGGCGGCATGGGGAGGCTGTGGACAGGCTGGCCTCCAGAGCACAGCAGCCACAGGTTGCGATGCTGTATTTGCTGGCGCAACTGCGCAGTGGTGCTCGCACGCCACAGGATATTGTGCATGCCGGTTTGCAACAGTTGCGCAAGCCTGAACTCAGGCCGAACTTGAAGGCTGGATTTTGGGCGCTGGTCGCCGAAGCCGCGCAGACCAGCCATGATCCAGGCACGCGTGCCAACGCGCTGGAACATGTGCTGGGGGTGGAAAAAAAGGATCGGCCAGAAAAAAGCCTGTTCGATTTTAATGCCGATACCTTATGGAATGCCTATCTGGATTTTGCCATTGCGGTTGGCAATCAGTCCCACTTTTTAATTGGTGAGGATGAGCAGTGGCAACAGGCAGCACAGCGTGCTACCCAGAAACAGCCTGTGCGCTCCCGCGCGCTGTATGTTCTGCTGATGCTCAAAGGTCAGGCCAAGGCCAGTCGTGATGCGGCGGTCAAAGATTTCCTTCACAGTCTGAGCCAGGGGCCACAGGGCAAACGCTTATTACGACGCCTGTTTCTGAACTCGAGACGTTTTAACTCCTACCAGGCGATCCCGGCAGCGGCCCGGTATGTACTGGCGGATATTGCCCTGGCGGTGCCGGATATCGAGCTGGCCTCAGCACTAATGGCAACGGTTAAAAAACCGCCGCCGGGAGCGGATCAATTTTTCTGGTATTTGCGTCGTGCACGGATTTTGATTTTGGGCGGCAAGGGTGAGCAGGGTGCCGAGGCGCTGGAAGAAATGCTGCAGCAAAACCAGCACTTCGAGTCTGCGCAACTGGATCACTTGATGCAGGTTATTTTTGACCTGCAGGCCGCGGGCCTGCAGGTCCAGGCCTACGCGCTACTCAGAAAAGTTATGAACTTGACGGATGATCACAAACTCCAGCGTGAGATTTACTATTGGATGGCGGATTCAAAAAAAGCCCAACAAGAGTTTGCCGAGGCAGCCCGCCTGTATCTGAAGTCAGCTATGTTCATCGGTGCTAAAGCTATGGATCCCTGGGCGCAAACCGCACGTTATCAGGCGGCCGTTGCCCTGGGTAAGGCTGGCCTGCTTGATGATGCCCGTACGATTTATCGGCATCTTCTACGGGTAACCAAAGATTCAGCACGCAAGGCCGTATTGCAGCGTGAGTTGCAGAAGCTGCGTTTTAAGGACTAAAGGTATACAGTTTGCGGCTGATTAACTCAATAGGGTGAGTGGCGTAATGTCAGACCAAGCTTTGGTGTAATTGCTGAGCCGGAGAAGTTAATAATCTGAAAGGCAATAGACTCAAGTCGCATGCCGGCATTTCGTTGCAGGGCGAAGTGCAGATGCGGTTTTACATCTTCTTTATAACTGGGGCCGGATGCGGCGATAAGCTGGCCTCGGCGTACCCGTTGGCCTTCGCGTACGGCAATAGAACCCTTTTTCAAATGTGCATACAGGCCCATGGTGCCGTCCTGGTGGAGAATACGGATTTGCAGGGCGGGCACGGATTTTTTGTCATTATTCAGCCGGGCGCGGGTAATTTCCATAACCCGTCCACTGCGCATGGCCAGAATCTCGGTGCCTTCCGGCATATCGATATCAATCGCATATTTTGTAGCCAGAGTCTGATGGCTGCGCCTGCCGTTGAAGCCCTGTGAAATGACAAACTGCTGAACTTCACCAAAGGGCAGACTGTAAGGTTTGCCAGTCAGGTGGTGGATGCCGGGTTTGCCCAGCACATAGCGGGTCGAATAGGTGTAGGACCAGGGTTCATGGGCACTGATTTGCACGAGCTGGCAGAGCTGAACGGTGGTCTTTGCCGGTATTACCTTACGCACAGGTACACAGGTAGTGCCGGTTTGCTTTTCATATTGACGAATTCATCGGCACTCAGTTCAAATTCAATCGGGCCGTAGTAATTATTGAAGACATCAAATATAGGCTGACTGTCGGTACCGCGATTGATTAGTGTGACCTGAGATTTTGGGGGGGCGGTGTGACTATTTTTCTCGGCCGCGGCATGTCCCGGCCAAACCAGCAGGCTGCCGAGTGCTAGCAGGGCCAGCGTGGACAAGGCAAAAGATCGGTACAAATAGTTCACTGAAAATTATAAGGCCTGTTAATGCAGCGTTATTCAGTGCCATGATAGATTCTATTCTGCCCGCAGTGCAAGCCGGGCCAGAAAACTTACTGAATAATAAGATCGGTGAAATATACCGCATCAATAGCAGTATTGCCGATATTTTCCTCTAATACCTGTTGAATGGCAGCCAGAGCTTCATCCATCAATTTTTGTTTACCGGCGGCGGTTTTCAACATAGAGGTTTCTTGTCCGCTAAGAAGCATGACCAGCGCATTACGAATAGCTGGGTTGTGTTCTTCAATAAAGGGTGCAAATTTGGCTTGTTTAAGTTTGACCTGCAATTTAATTTGCATGTGGCGAATGCGGTTGCCATCATTGACATTGACGACAAAGGCCGGACTCAGTGGAACATACAGAGAACCACCTCCACCGCCATCGGCTGAGGCCTGACTATTGGCAACAATTATAAGCCCCATCATAATGAGGGTAAAACGAATGAGTCGCATAGCTGTTCTCCTTTTCTGCTCTGCAGTAGTATCGGTAAATAGGCAAAAGGCTTTAGTGCCTTAGAAATAAATTTCTGTGTATTTTACAGAAAATTATTTCGTGAAGGCACTTATCCGGGTTTTATCTGGGTTAGTGCCTTAGAAATAAATTT
>JAADGZ010000260.1:3822-9157 GCA_013152045.1 Gammaproteobacteria bacterium | reverse complement strand
CGAGTCGGCAGGGGCGGTAAGCGTCAACTATCTCATGACCATCCCGGCAGCCAACGGTCTTTTCCACAAGGCTATTTCCCAAAGTGGCGGCGGCTACCAAATCCCACGTCATATTCGAGCTTCAACGCCAAGCGGTAGGTCAATGGAAGACGAGGGCCTGGAAATTGTAAAAAACTGGGGTCTGAGAAATTCCGAGGTGAACGCGCAGGTTTTGCGTTCGGTTGCGGCCGACACCATCGCTGGTGACAAGGTGCCCGTGAAGAAACTTGGATTTGGCCCATTTATTGATGGACAACTCATCATTGGTGGTTTTCCCGAACGCTTTTCATCAGGGCAGCAACACAACGTGCCCTACATGGTGGGGTCAAATAGTTTCGACGGGAGCGTCACGATGTTCGGCATCAAGAAACGTCCTCGTCTTGCTTTGAAGGCCATGCTTAAAGAAGACTACCAAATAGCCCTGGACTTGTATCAGGCTGATGGCAGGTCAGACATCGAGAACTTTGCTGCACAATTGACCAGCGATGCATTTTTTATCGGCGGCGCAGCAGGCACGGGAAATGAACAGCGTGTCGTCTCCCGCATGGCTCTATCACTTTTCCTTTGTTTCGCCTGCAAGACGCGGGAAAGTGGCGGGAGCCGTCCATGCCTCGGAAATCCCTTACGTTTGGATGAACCTCAAGCGAGCTGACAACCTTATAGGAAGTGTCTACGGTGAACAGGATTTCAAGATAAGCCGGGCCATGAGTGGCTATTGGCTGAGGTTTGCAAAAACAGGCGACCCGAGCGGCGCCGTAGCAGTTACATGGCCTCCTTATGAAAAAGCGAGTGACCTTCTTTTGGAATTTGGAAATGACGGCATTGCGGTACGCAAGGGTTTTCGTAGCAAACAGCTAAATTTCCATGACGCACGTTACAAGAAGAAAATCGGCACCAACTAGAGTATCAAGCCAATATGCCTGACCGTTTCATTTATCAATTATGGGATTTTACGTGACAAATCCGGATCCATTCAGACATAAAGTAAGAGACTGGTTAGAGGTCAATTGCCCCGAATCAATGAGGCAGCCCTATCGTTCCGAAGCTGATCTTTGTTGGGGAGGGCGGAATTGTAAATTCCAAAATAAAGATCAGAAACTTTGGCTGCAGCGCATGGTATCCAAAGGGTGGACCGTACCAACCTGGCCCACAGAATATGGTGGGGGTGGTCTGGATCGCGAACAGACCAAGACCCTGAATGAGGAAATGGCGCGTATTCATGCCCGCCCACCACTCGAAAGTTTTGGTATATCCATGCTTGGGCCCGCACTGCTTAAATTCGGTACAAACGAACTCAAACAGCAACATCTACCCCCTATCGCACGCGGCGAAATCCGCTGGGCTCAAGGCTACAGTGAACCAAATGCCGGTTCCGATCTGGCCAGCCTGCAGGCACGCGCCGAAGACAAAGGCGATCATTACCTTGTTAACGGAACAAAGGTCTGGACCTCCTATGGAGAGCTGGGTGACTGGATGTTTTGCCTGGTGCGCACTGATTTTGAGGCAAAAAAGCATGCTGGCATCAGCTTCGTGTTATTTGATATGAATGCACCCGGCATCACAATCCGGCCCATCAAGCTGATTAGTGGTAATTCACCGTTTACTGAGATTTTTATGGAAGACCTGCGGGTTGAGAAAAACCAGGTTGTCGGCGATATCAACAAGGGGTGGACAGTCGCGAAGTACCTGCTAACTCATGAACGTGAAATGATCGGGGGCTCAGGCCTGTCTCGCGCCGGTAGCATACCCATCAGCAAAGTAGCTGTTGCCGTACTGGGAATGGAAAACGGCATACTAAGTAACACCATGTTGCGTACTGACATTGCCCACTTTGAAATGGATGAGTTTTGCCTTGAACTGAACACCGAGCGTGCCCGAGACAAGGTCAAAGCAGGCGTCAGCCTCGGTGCAGCCTCCTCCATGTTCAAGTACTACGGTACTGAGTTGAATAAACGGCGCTTCGAGTTGCTGATGGCCATCAACGGCAGTGATGCCATGGTATGGGAGGGTGGTGAAAGCCGCAGTGGCTACCTGCCGAAAACCTGGTTGCGCAGCAAGGGAAATTCGATCGAAGGTGGAACCAGCGAGATTCAATTGAATATTGTCGCCAAACGCATCCTGAGGTTACCGTGAAAAGGAACAATCATGGTACTCGTGCTGAATGAAGAACAGCAGATGCTAAAAGACGCGGCTCGCGATTTCCTTCAAGAGCGCGCGCCCGTCAGCCAACTAAGAGAACTTCGTGACAGTAGCAACAGCGAAGGATTTTCCCGTGCTCTGTGGACGGAAATGGTTGAAATGGGGTGGAGTGCAATCCTGATCCCCGAGAAATTTGGTGGCCTGGGCTATGGCTATACCGGTATGGGTATAGTGCTGGAAGAAAGCGGTCGTACGTTGACATCCAGCCCCCTGCTTGGTACCGCAACGATAGGTGTGGCTGCCATCGCTACATATGGTTCGGAGGAACAATGCGTCTCCATTCTACCAGCAGTGGTAAACGGCAGGCACCTGCTAGCTCTGGCTTGCGACGAATCGGGACAACATAATCCGGAGCACGTATCTACCCAAGCGGTTGAAACTCATACCGGTTATCGTATCAATGGCCGCAAGATAGCGGTTCTGGATGGCCACATAGCAGATACATTCATCGTTAGCGTCCGCACAGGAAAAGGTATTTCTCTGTTTCTGGTACCAGTCGATTCCAGCGGCGTTTCTGTTGAACAATATCCGCTACTTGATACTCATTTCGCTGCCGATTTGAGATTTGATCAGGTTGCTGTTGGTAAAGACCAGTTGCTTGGTGAACTGAATGGTGGATTGGCCATGTTGGAGAAAATCCTAGACGTGGGGCGGATCGGTGCCTCGTCGGAAATGCTGGGTATCGCCCAGGAAGCCTTCGAAAGAACCATGGAATACCTAAAGGAACGTAAGCAATTTGGTGTTTTGATAGGTAGTTTCCAGTCTCTTCAGCATCGTGCTGCTCATCTCTTTGGTGAGATTGAAATGTGCAAATCACTGGTCATCAAGGCTCTGCATGAATTGGATGAGAATTCTGGAGGAAACGCAGAATTGGCTAGCCTGACCAAAGCAATGCTCTGCAAAACAGCCCACTTGGCGACTACCGAGGCCATCCAGATGCACGGCGGTATCGGTATGACGGATGAGTTCGATATCGGATTCTTTCTCAAGCGCTGTAAGATTCTCGAAAGCCTTTACGGTGACCATTACTATCATCTGGATCGCTTTGCTCGACTGAGGGGCTATTAGAGTGGGAACTGATAAACGGGTTTTGCGTATATGCACCATTTCCACCAGGCGCGGAACAACATGATGCTAGAAATAATTAAGAGCATCAGATTGGATGGGCGGGTCGCCATCGTGACTGGTGCGGGCCAGGGCTTGGGTCGCACACACGCATTGGCACTTGCAGAACGAGGCGCAAAAGTCGTCGTTAACGACTTGGGCGGGCCTGGTGGTGTTTCGGCTAATGCTGAGGCGGTGGTTGCTGAAATCCTTAACGCCGGTGGTGAGGCCATCGCCAATGGCGCCAACGTCGTTAACCTGGACCAGGTTGAAGCCATGGTCAG
Organism: Gammaproteobacteria bacterium; assembly: GCA_013152045.1. Classification (GTDB taxonomy): domain Bacteria; phylum Pseudomonadota; class Gammaproteobacteria; order UBA6429; family Thiohalophilaceae; genus JAADGZ01. Next base: position 5,531 of record JAADGZ010000260.1, on the reverse strand, counting down.
TCAGACCATGGAAACATGGGGCCAGGTTGATATTCTGATCAACAATGCCGGTATTTTGCGTGACAAGTCCTTCCTGAAAATGTCGATGGAGGAATTCCGCCAGGTCATCGATGTACACCTGATGGGCTCAGCGAACTGTGCCAAAAGCGTATGGAGTATCATGCGTGAGCAGGGCTATGGTCGTATCGTGTTTATCAGTTCCAGTACCGGCCTTTATGGAAACTTTGGACAAACTAATTATGGAGCAGCCAAGATGGCTATGGTTGGGATGATGAACACCCTGCACCTTGAAGGTGCCAAGTACGACATCCGTGTCAACTGTCTGGCACCAGTTGCAGGCACGGCGATGACAAAAGGCCTGATGCCTGATGCGATGTTCAGGTTGCTTGCACCTGATTCTGTCAGCCCCGCTATCGTATTCCTTACCGGCGAGAATGCACCTAGCCGAACGGTGCTGGCGGCTGGTGGAGGTAGCTTTTCTGTATTCAAGGGCTTCGAGACCGAAGGCATCAATCTTTCGCGGGGCAATCTGACCGCCGAAGGTGTTGCACAGGCCTGGAAAAGGATTAGCAACCAGAATGGCATGCGAGAGCTGCAAAATGGTGCTCAGCAGACTGAAAAGTTTGCGCTGCAAGGCTCGAAAGCGCTGGGCATCGATCTGACCTGAACGTTAACAATATCAATAAAAAGCCCTTAAGCAAGAGGAAAACCAAATGCGTGAAGCAGTCATTGTTTCTACCGCCCGCACCCCGATAGGTAGGGCTTACCGAGGTGCTTTTAACAACACCGATTCACCCAGCCTTGGGGGTCACGCCATAAGGCACGCCGTTGAGCGTGCCGGACTGGACCCAGCTGAAGTTGAAGATGTCATAATGGGATGTGCCATGCCACAAGGCTCACAGGGCCTGAATATAGCCCGTCTGGCCGCCTTGGCCGGTGGACTACCGATTACTGTGGGTGGTATGACCGTTGATCGTCAGTGCTCATCCGGCATGATGGCTATTGCCACGGCCGCTAAAACCATCATGTACGACGGCATCGACATTATGATCGGCGGAGGCCTTGATTCAGTTAGTCTCGTGCAGAATGAACATTTGAACACCCACCGGATGATCGATCAACGTTTAGTCACACTACATGAACATGTTTACATGCCGATGCTGGACACAGCGGAAGTCGTTGCACTCCGTTACAAGATGAGCCGTGAGATTCAGGACGAATACGCTCTACAAAGCCAGCAGCGAACCGCCGCTGCACAGACCGGAGGCAAGCTGGATAGCGAGATCGTAGCGCTGCCCTCCATCAAGGGCGTGATGAATAGTGAAACCAGCAAAATTGATTTTCATGACGTCGTGCTTGAAAAGGACGAGGGCAACAGGCCCCAAACAACCTTGGAAGGCCTTGCCGCTTTGAAGCCTGTGCGTGAGAACGGCAGCATTACAGCTGGAAATGCAAGTCAGTTGTCGGATGGTGCATCCGCTTGTGTTGTGATGGAAGCCCGACTGGCTGAGAAGCGCGGATTGGAGCCTCTTGGTTTCTATCGTGGGACCGCTGTTGTGGGTTGTGAACCGGATGAAATGGGCATTGGCCCAGTTTTTGCCGTACCAAAACTTCTGGAACGCACTGGCCTGAGCATGGATGATATCGGCTTGTGGGAACTGAATGAGGCATTCGCTGTGCAGGTTATCTACTGCCGCGACAAGCTGGGC
>JAADGZ010000260.1:0-3751 GCA_013152045.1 Gammaproteobacteria bacterium | reverse complement strand
GTCTGGTTCTCGTATGGCGGCACACGCCCTGATCGAAGGTAAACGCCGTGGTGTGAAGTACGTGGTTTGCACAATGTGCGTCGGTGGTGGCCAGGGTGCAGCATCCCTTTTCGAGGTCACATAAGTCTGAGCACACTGGTCAGTACAAAGTGATATCCGGCAAGGATACTATGAGCAGGTTGCGAACCTAGTACATAGTATATCTTAAAGTTTCGGATATAACCGCTTTAGCTTGGATCTCGCATCATTCGTACCAAACTGCCAGTCAACATTGGTTTGTCGACTATTCCTGTCCTTGTTCCACGCAGTCACTTCAGTGCGCATCTTTTCAATACAATCAATTCGTCCCGCAAGACATTGCCGTTTCAAAACACTGAGTTCTATCTCCGCAATGTTCAGCCAACTCCCGTGTTTTGGAGTGTAATGTATCTCAAGCCTGTCAGCTAAAGCTTTGGTCTTTTCAGGCGGGAAGGCAGTGTACAACGAAGCAACATTGTGGGTATTCAGATTATCCATAACCAGAATCACTTTTTCAGCTCCTGGATAATGCTCTTTAAGCATCTCCTGGGTGAAATGAGCCCAGTCTATTCGGGTCCGCGTTGCCGTGATTTTTACTTCCCGTTGCCCTCTAAGCGCTTCTACTTCAATAAAGATGTTTGCGACTCCATTGCGCCATAGAAGCATTTTTGTCAGAAAGAGGCCTATGCCTCTCGGAAGAGAAAACGCTTATTACCTCAATTCACCAAGGATTTGACTTTCTGGGTTTCAACGTCCGTAAATACGGACATAAACTGTTGATCATGCCCAGCAAAAGCAGTATCAAGTCTTTTCTGAATGATGTTCGCGAGGTAATCAAGCAAAGCATTAGCGTACCTACGATTGGGATGACTCGTCAACTTAATCAGAAAATACGTGGTTGGGTAAATTACTACCGCCATGTGGTCGCTAAACGCACCTTCAGATTTGTTGATCACGTGATATTTTGGGCGGTGTGGAGATGGAGTCATCGTCGTCATCCCAACAAATCAGCGAAGTGGAGGTATACAAAATACTTCGCTGGTCAGGGCCATCGCCGGTGGGTCTTCCATACTCGCTTTGTGGGCAAGGATGGAGAGGTCAAGGCCTTATGCTTGATCCATGCATCAGACACACCCATTCGCCGTCATCGACAATTAATCGCAGCAGCAACTCCGTACAATCCTGTTTTCTTTGCTTATTTTAGGGACAGGTCACGCAGAGTTGCCATGATACTACCAGGACTACCGGGTCGTTATTCAATGATCTTATGAGTGCTTGAGCCGTGTGCTGGGAAACCCGCACGCACGGTTCTTAGGCTTTCTATTACCCACAAGTTTCATGGCTGATTGGCAAGGCACCAGCCTTCGGTTAGATCTGTTAGCCGTTTCCATCCCCGCCACAACACGAGTGTTCCTGGCGGTCCATCGCTTTTTCTCGCTAAATACCCACCAAGCTTGGCGATCCAAACAAGTGCTTCGGAAATAGTCGGCGGGGTTGCGGGGAGGATGCCGCCCCGTAATGATTTGACCGCGAGCACAGTCCATTCCTGTTCAGAGAGAAAGTGCGTGCAAGGCAGGGTGGGATCCGTGCGCGCAACCATCGTGATCATGAAAAGCCGCCATGCGACGATGCTCATGAGTGTGAGGTAGCGCATTAGCCGATCAGCGGTTCCCAGGCGACATGCTTCCACGCGGAAGCCGGATTTGAGGATCTTGAAAAACATCTCGATTCGCCACCGCAGGCTGTACCACCGCATTCTTTCGCAAGCCTCTTCCAAGGTGGTCACAGGTTGGTTGGTAAGAAGCGTCCATTCCACGGGATCTTCTCCTTCGGGGGGATCTTTTTCCAACGCATAGACGACATACATCTTGATGTCGGGCAGGATCTCCGTTTTGTGCTTGGGGTTGTTTCGGGGCGGATTCATTCGAAACGCGCCGAAGGTGATGCTCATTTCGGCTTTGCGGGCGGTTCGTCCCTTGCAGTGTTTCGCTTGCTTGACTGCGGAAATCTCCACGGTGTACGAACCGGCCTCTGGTTGCTTTGCAATGTAGTCCCACAACTTGTCGACCTCTTTTTCCGCATATCTGCTCCCTCTGTTGATCGTGCGGTTCTGGGATGCACGCACAAGAACGGGGTTGCCGTTTTTCTCGGCAGCCTTGAAGAAATCATAGAAATCGCACTCCCGGTCGCATACGGTTACCACCTGTGTTCCGGCGGTCGCTTCCGCAGTTGCATCCAAGGCTTCGATCCAGCGAAAGCTTTCTTTTTCCTCTACCGGGATAACGTCTTGAATATATTTCCCGCCCATGCTCCGCCGTTCATGCTCGGGACGCAGCTTACGTACGAATATCTGGCTCTTCAGGAAAATTTGTGGGTAAAAATATAACGGATTCGTTGTAAAGAAGATAGTTTTTTAGCGTTAAGGGTAGAGCATCCTGCCCCTGTTCTGAGAAGATGGAAGTGCGAACTAACCGTCGAACAGAACAAAAGGAACAGGATGCAGATCAAGACTATCCTCAATCGCGTGCAAAAATTCAAATCTTTTGTTTACGGAACGGTGCGTTGTGTTAAAGATGCATCGGTTCCAACCCTTGAGGTTGAGATAAAAGCCCGCTTGAACAGCCGTCCGGTATGCAGCGGCTGCGGCTGTAAAAGACCCGGTTATGATCGCCTGCCTGAGCGGCGTTTCCAGTTCATCCCGATGTGGGGTAACCAGGTATTTTTTATCTATGCACCGCGCCGGGTTGAATGTCCCGGCTGTGGCGTTCGGGTAGAGAAGATACCCTGGGTGTTACGTCCCACCGTATTTCCACCCTTCCATGCCGACCTATATGAGGTGAGATAGGCGAGACTATCCCACGTTCTTTTCGGGCGAACAGGCTCCTTCAAGAGCGCGGGACGAGCGTGGTGTTATTCAGTCGGCGGGTTGGTGTTCCAGGGCTGTACCGGGTCGATCGGTCTGGCTTCGTACAGGGTCGCCAGGTGGCGTTGAATCTGGGCGAAGTATTTTGCCTCGCACTCTTGGGCCAGCCAATGCAATGCCTCGCTCAATGCAAAGGCAGTTTCATCTGAGACCAACTCAGCGAAGGGTGTCGTTTCAGCGTTCATCGTAACTCCTCGATGGCTTGTTGTAGCAGTTCATCGGGTAAGTGATTCAAGCCCTTCGGGACCGCCATCTGCATCGCAGTCTTGAGGATGCGTCCGGCATGCCGGGGGAGTCCAAGTGATGCCTGGCGCAACAACTCCATACCGGAGTCTGCCAGCAGGGTGTGGGGACAGCCAGCAAGCTTCATGGCATGATTGATCAGTGCTTCGAAGCGTTCGCGTTCGATAATGGGATTGAGCTGCACGCGGGCCTGGATACGGCTGGCCAGTGCAGCATAAGGCAGCCGATCCAGAGTGCGGGCCAGCATCGGATGGCCCACCAGCCAGACACTCATCAGGTTGCGGGAGTCGAAGGCAAAGTTGAGGAAGGCGGGAAGGTCACGGAAGAACTCGGGGGGCAGGTTCTGTGCCTCGTCGATAATCCATACCGGCAGGATCTGTTTGCCATCGACCAGCTCCTCGATACGCGCTTTGATGTCTCGCCACAGTTGGGCGCGGCGATAGGCAGGCTCCATGCCCAGCGCCAGGGCCAGCCCGCGGTAGAGATCCAGCCGGCCAAAATCGGTCTCGGCCAGATAGATGACCTGGTAGCGGTGGGGATTGAGCGCGCGGGTCAGTTGACGCAGTG
>JAADGZ010000081.1 GCA_013152045.1 Gammaproteobacteria bacterium | reverse complement strand
GCATAGTCGGTGCTGATTTTCCAGTACAACAGGCCATAGTAAAGTTTGTATTTCTGCTGTTGTTCCTGCAGCTTTATCGCCGGGATTTCCTCGGCTCGCAGTTGTCCTATTTTTTCCTTAATCGAGTGTAGTTGCGTTAGTTGTTGTTGCTCTGTTTCGGATGCGAGGGCGAGGGCATCCTGTTTTTGACTGATGTGTTGAAATTCGGCATTCAGCTGTTTTTCTAAACGGCTATGCTGTTTGAGTTGGTGCAAGCGTGGATCCGTACTGATGCGGTTAAGTTTTTTTTGCCAGGCTTGCTTACGCTCGCGCAGCATGGTTTGCAGGGCGGGTAACTGCTGCTGCCAGTCTGCCAGCACCTGCCGCAGGTAGAATAGATCGCGGTAATTTTTGTAGGCGGCCTGAAATTTATAGCTTGCCAACAGTTGACTCAAATAAGGCAGGGATTGCGTCAAGGTCGCTTTTTTGATTTCCAGCGGCGTGATAATTTCAAGATCATGACTCTTTGCGCGCAGTACACGTTCAATTTCACCCTTTTTAACCGCGTTGATCACGCTTTCCAGTCGCGCCTGTTCGCGTGCGTATATTTTGATGGCCTGCTCGTATTCTGTCAGTGCGCGTCCCGGTGCGCCGACCGTATTGGTCGAATAGGGAATAGCTAACAGGGCTTCCTGTACCGCCGGGTCGATAGGGTTACGTTTGGCCAGTTCGCGCCAGGCCGACAGGGCATGACGATGATCCCCGGCGAGATTGTAGGCCCAGCCCAGGCCTAGTAGTGCTTTGTTGGAGAAAGGGCCGACCAGGCGTATTTTTTTTAGGTATTCAATGGCCTCTTTGGTTTTCTGCTGCTGGATGTAGGAGAAGCCCAGGGCAAGGTTGGCGCGATCTTTGAGTGCAGCCAGCTCGTTGTTGTCGACCTTGATGTCGCCGCTGTCTTCAAGCAGATCCTGGCCTTTTTCAGTCTGTCCGGATTTAATCAGCGCCACGCCGAGGTTGAACTGGGCATAGTGCTTCCAGATCGAGTTGCTGTCGAGGTCTTGCAGTACCGCTACGGCCTGTTCCGGTTTTCCCTGATGCAGATAGATATTGGCCAGCAGGTTCAAACGCTCTTCGTTACGAGTTGGGGGCAGCGTGTCGGTGATTCGGTTCAGAGCATCGCTGGCCTGATTATATTCGCCTTGTTGGTAATAGGATTTGCCCAAATAATACCAGGCCTGATCGCGGGTTTTGTTGTTGATATTTTTCTTCAGGAGCTGGGTAAATATGCGTTGTGATTCATCACTCAGGCCGTAGCTTTGATAGAGACCACCAAGCAGGATTTCTGGCATATCGCCCTGCTGGCGAATAGGCTGGTATTTTCTGGCGCGCATCAGGCGGGTGATGGCCGAGAAATATTTTTCCTGATAAAAATAATACAGCGCTTCGCCGTAGCGCAAATCGTGAATAACCTCTGTTTTGCTGACTTCGGCCAGGGCTGGGGGTGCAGCCAGACAGGATAGCAACAGGATCAGTAGCAGGCTGACTGAGGTTATAGCTGAATATTTTAGTTTAGAAGGATTCAGGGCAATTAACGTCATGCCGGGTTAATCCCAGACCTTGATTTTAAATTCGGGTTGTTGCTGACGGGTGTCATCCGTAATTTGTAATTCAATAAACTGAGGCTCACTGCCTTTTTTGAGTTTAATACTGCTGCCACGGCGGTAGTCTCGTCCTTTGGGACCCTTGCCGGTAAAAAAGGCTACCAGTTCATGTTCACCGGAAGCCAGGTTGCCCAGGTAAAGCCGCTGGGTTCCGCCGCGTTTGAGCGCGTTGAGTTCGCGTTCAGTATAAAGATGGTTAGCGACAATTTTGTCGTCGAGTTTAACCTGTACGGCGTCGAGGTTGAAATAATTGCCGATATCAAAGGAAAGAAAAACCGTGAACTGGGTGTTAGCGGGAAATAGCAGTTCTTCCTGTAGCTGAAACAGATCGCGGTTTAGTTCCAGTACTTGCTTTTTTAGATCCTGAACCCGACTTTGCAGCGACTGTTTTGCTGTCGCTTGTGGTGTTTTTTTTTCAGCGGCTTGCAGAGCCGCGCTGGATAGAAGCAGGACGAGCAGGAGGAAATAATATTTAATCATTGGCAGGTTCTTGATCTTGCTTGAATAGTTGCAGACAGGCTCTGGTTATTATTATGTCGCGTGGGTTTGTAGATGGTCCGAATAAATAAAGCGGCCATTTACAGAGCTGGTTATTTTAACATATCTCGTAAGCGGTTATGACAGGCAACACGGCATCTTCCATAAATACTGGTTTACATAAATAACTTTAGTTTGTTTCCTCAGAATATGCTGTAGAAACGGTCACAATACAATCACTTTTTACCTGTCCTCGGCGGCATCAGTCCATCCGAGTAAAATAATCGGCCTTTGGCATCGATGACTACGGCATCAAATCCGGATAGCTGATTAATCAGGGCAATCCCTTTCGTTGCACCAAGAATAAACACGCTGGTAGAAAGCGCATCGGTCAGGGTGGCGTCCGGGCCGATCACTGTTGCACTTTCACTGGCGCGGGCAGAACGCCCGGTTTTGGTATTGATGATATGGTGATAACGCACGCCGTCACGAATAAAATAGCGTTCGTAATCACCGGAGGTGGAAATGGCGATGTCAGACAGGGGCAGCACGACCGGGCTGGTGCGGGCTTTTTCTTCCAGGGTCCGTTTCGGCGTGTCGCGTGGATTACGAATGCCGATTATCCACGGGCGGCCACGCCGATCACCCAGCAGACGACTGTCGCCGCCGGCACTGACCAGGGCATGACGGATGCCCCGTTGTTGCAGTAAACGAATTGCCCGGTCTACCGCATAGCCCTTGGCGATGCCGCCCAGATCAATGCGCATACCGGGCAGGCTAAAAAACAGACTGTGGGCTTGAGTGTCCAGTTTGATGGCCCGGTAGTTGACCGCAGGCAGGTGCGCCCTGATTTGTGAGGCAGAGGGATGAATGCCCTTGCGGTAGTCGTACAGATAGCCAACGCTGGCAAAACTGATGTCGAACACGCCCTGAGTCAGCCGGGAAACGGCCTGCGCCCGCTGAATGAGCGTAAACAGCTCCTTGCTGATAACAACCGGCTTTTTGCCTGCTTCGCGGTTAATGAGCGCTAACTCACTGTCGCTTTTAAGCGGACTCATCAAGGCATCGATGTGGCGCATTTCAGCCATTACCGCAGCGATGGCAGTTTCAGCCTGGGCTGGGGCTTCAGCCCACAGCTCCACCCGCACCGAGGTGCCCATGATGGCCTGCTCCTGTTCAAACCATTGGGCCATGAGGATTTGCGGCAAGCACAGGCTCACGAGTGTTAGGAGTATGAATAGTCGGTGTTTTATATTAAGAGGCAGGTTCATGGGGAGAATTTATCACATGCGTTTGCTTTCCGGGATGACGGCCCGTGCGCGTAGATTTTTCAGCATCATAAAAGGCAGATGGCGCTGAACGATATTGATTACCCAGTCTGGCAGCCAGCCCCTGAAATCAGCATGAAATACCAGTTCCACCCGAGTTTTCTGCGGCTGCAGTGCGCTGAGAGTGTAAACGCTTTCGATCAGCTCGGCCCGCACGATACCCGTTTGTTCAGGCATCAGCGGGCTTCGTTCGGACTGCATCTGGAAAATGAGCTGATTATTGTTTTTATGCTGTAGACGGATGCGATAGACGAAATCCCGATCCGAGGCTGGCCAGGGTGCATCGAAGTGGCTGTATTCCAGCCGTTGGGTATCTGAAATATGTTGTAAAACTTTTGACTGTTCAAGGTAAGGAATCCAGCGACTGCGCTGAGGGGCATCATCCAGAATCTGGCGAATATGTTCGAGCGGTGCGGCAATGATGACCTCGGTTTTGACCTTGATGATATCTGAGTCGCTGACTGCAGCACTATAGACCTGGATGCCGTCCTCATCCCTTATTTTCTGCCAGTCAGACTCCTGCTTTTGCGCATGAGACATATCGGCAGCAAAAGCGCAGAGAATAAAGAAAAAAAGCCTGTGATTGATATTTGTAATAACCAGCGACTCTTGGAACTGCGGAGTTTTTATTATAGAAAACCTTGACTGATTTATCCCGTAGTTTGTATGGGAAATTATCATGCCCATGACAGGCTTTAAAACAGTTAAATGTAACAGTAATATAAACAGCAATGGAGTACTGTTATCGCGGCAATAATAAATGCCAAATGACTCCATGTCACCAGCCTTGGGGGGAGACAAACATGGCAGATGATGCGAAAACGTCAATATTTAAGGAACTGCGCCGGGAGTGGGCAGGGATGTCTCTTTACGAGCGATTTGAGCAAGCGGTGGCGCTTACATTGGCGCTGTTTATCGCTATTATTATTGTTTTGTCGCTTGTCCGCTTGCTTGTGTCTGCCTTGCCATTATTGCTCGGCGGAGTTCTTGATCCTTTGGAGCCGCAGACATTTTCTCGCTTGTTCGGAATGATTATGACGGTGTTGATTGCAATGGAATTCAAGCATTCGATTATTCGCGTGGCATTACGAAAAGACAGCATTATTCAGGTCAAGACCGTTATGCTTATCGCCTTGCTCGCGCTGGGCCGCAAGTTTATTATTCTGGATACATCTAAAACCGATGCAACTACGATTGCCGCTCTTTCTGCGGGGCTGCTTGCTCTCGGTGTCGTCTATTGGTTGATGCGCGAGCGGGATGATCGGAATTGAGTTGTTATGTGGATGCTAAATAGCAGCTCCAAATACCAGTACACTTTTGGATCGACCGTTCGTCCTGAGCTTGTCGAAGGAT